>CAZHEZ010000001.1:0-62408 GCA_964531315.1 uncultured Candidatus Obscuribacterales bacterium
GTTCTGGTTTTGCCACAGACTAATGCAGCAGGAGCTGCTCTGACTGCCGAGCGCCTGCGCGTCAGATGCGGCAACCAGGCGATTAACCATAACTGGCAAACCTTTTCGGTTACCGCCAGTGTTGGTGTTGCTACCTTCCCGCAAAATGCCAGCGCTTATGATGAACTGATTGCGCGAGCCTGGGAAGCATTGGACTATGCTAGGGCGCGCGGTGGCGATCGGGTGTTTTGTGTTTGAGAATAGCCCATGCGGCGCGGAATCCTGATTACAGTCGGTTTGGTAACAGTTGCAGCGGCGGTTGTGCTGTCGACTCATACTGAAGCACGCACTATCGAATTGCCTTACCAGGTGAAGGAAGAAGACCACGGCTTCGAAGTGCGTGAATACGGAGCCAGAATAGTCGCTGAGGTGGAAACCACAGGTATTCGCGAAAAGGCTCTGGGCGAGGCATTTTCGATTCTGGCTGGTTATCTTTTCGGCAAGAATACACCGCATTCACCCTCGGAATTGTCTAAATCGGTTTCGGGGACCGGCAGCAAAGAAAAGCTGTCCATGACGGTTCCTGTCATTACACAATCGGTCAATGCAGACGGCTCGACAATCCGCATGCGCTTTTTCATGCCGCCGGAATACACGATGGACAATTTGCCGATTCCCGACGACAAGCGCGTCAAGGTATTCGAGCTGCCGCCCCAAAAGATTGCTGTGCTTCGTTTTTCAGGATCGGCGCGCAAGGACAATTTCGATCGCCATCTGGAGACTTTGAAGAAGATACTGGACAGCAAAGGTCTGACGGCCACAGGCGAGCCGTATGAGGCGTACTACAGTCCGCCTTTTACACCGGTATTTTTGAAGCACAATGAGATTTGCGTTCCTCTCTAACGGTCTCGTTTTAAGGCGTACCCCAGCCGCCGCCGCCGGGCGTCTCGATTTGAATGCTGTCGCCTTCTTCCACCTCGACAGTGACCGTGCCCGGCAATATTTCGCTTTTGCCGTCCTTTTTGATTAGAGTGTTGATCCCGCACTGCCCTGGTTTTCCGCCGTGCAGTCCGAATGGTTTGGCGACGCGTCTTTGCGAGAGGATAGAAACAGTCATTGGGGTGAGAAATTGAATTCGCCGTATTGTGCCATCCCCGCCTCTGTGAATGCCTTCGCCGCCGCTTTGCGGTCGAATGCCGAAATGCTTGAGCAAGACTGGATAGCGAAGTTCTAAAACCTCGGGATCGGTGAGCCTGGAATTGGTCATATGAGTATGCACGGCGCTGGCTCCTGCATAGTCTGCCCCTGCCCCTGAGCCACCGCATATGGTTTCGTAGTATTGCAATTGGTCGTTGCCGAAAGTGAGATTGTTCATTGTGCCCTGCGCGGCGGCCATCAGATCCATGGCGCCGTAGAGCGTGTCCACAAGAATCTGGGAGGTTTCCACATTGCCTGCCACCACGGCTGCAGGAAACTTGGGATTGAGTATGCAATTTTCCGGAATTGCGAATTCGACTGGCTCCAGGCAGCCGTCATTGAGCGGGATATTGTCGTTGACGATGGTGCGAAAAACATAGAGTAGCGCCGCTTTACTTATAGCCAGAGGGGCATTCATATTGCCCTTGTGCTGGGGCGAGGTGCCGGTGAAACTGACTGAGACCTTCTCATTTTTGCGGTCGACTTTTACCGTCACAGAGATTTGGCTGCCGTCGTCCAGCTCGCCTTGAAATTGACCGGCACTGATTTTGCCCAATGCTTTGCGCACCGATGAGGCGGCATTGTCGCGCACGAATTGCATGTACGCCTCAACAACGGGCATGCCGTAGCGGGCGCAAAGACGAACCAACGCGCCTGCCCCTGAGCGGTTGGCGGCAATTTGAGCGGTCAGATCGGCGATGTTTTGGGCAGGATTGCGAGCCGGATGTTTTGCCCCGGAAAGGGCCGCCCGCAGGCTCTCTTCATTGAGCTGCCCTTCTTTTGCCAGATGGAAGTGGCTGAAAACAACGCCTTCTTCATCAATATGTTTGCTTGCCGCCGGCATGGAGCCGGGAGTAATGCCGCCGATGTCGGCATGGTGACCCCGGGAGGCGACAAAAAAATCGGGAGAGGGTTTTGCAGATAAAGCGGATGCATCAGAGCTGTTTGAGGCACCCTCTGCCTCGGTGAAAACAGGAGAAATCGCGGTGATGTCCGGGAGGTGAGTGCCTCCCATGTATGGATTGTTGACGATGAATGTGTCGCCTAGAGCCAGCTCGTTGCCTTTCATTTTCATCAAGGACTGCACGCTTTCGCTCATCGAGCCCAGGTGCACGGGTATATGCGGGGCATTGGCAATCAGCCTGCCGTGCCGGTCGAAGATGGCGCAGGAAAAGTCGAGGCGTTCTTTTATATTGACGGAGTGGCTGGTATTTTGGAGGATAATTCCCATTTCTTCTGCGATCGACATGAGGCGATTGCTGAAGAGTTCAAGTTTAATCGGGTCTGCTTTAGTGAGAGAACTTTGCAGCGCCTCTGTTGTGGAATTCTCGCGCTCAGTTTTTTCAAGAATGAGAAAACCTCTCTCATCCACCCGCGCTGACCAACCCGGGTCGACAACTGTCGTAGCTGTTTCCTCAGCAATAATTGCCGGCCCTTCAATATTGGTAGATTGCGTCAGTTGTGTGCGAGCAAAGACTTCTGCCTGCAGCCATTTGCCGCCGCTAAAGAGCGGCACACAATCGATGGCACGAGGTTCGGACGTCGGTGCACTGCCGGTTTCAACGCTCATCTCTTTTGATTTGATCGATCCACAATCGGCGTTTTCACCCTTGGAGATCACTTCGGCAGCAATGCTCTCGACTACAATTGCTTTGTCGGTAATGAAGCCGTACTGCTTGCGGTGCATACTCTCGAAGGTTTCTTTTGTTTCTTTCTCGCTTTTAAGCGGTACAAAAATTGCCGCATCGGTGCCTTGATAACGCAAGTGCACGCCAAATGAAGTTTCAAGAGTTTCCGATTTCAAACCGTGCTTTGCGAGAGTAGCCATCGCTTTGGCTTGCAAATCGAGCTTTATTCCCTCAATTTCTTTCAGCGTTTGGGCATTGAGATCTTTTTCGACTGCAGCCTGAGCGATTTCGACAGTGTCGGCAATGCCGATGCCGAAAGCGGAGAGCACTCCGGCCAGAGGGTGGAGCAGAACTGTTTTGATATTCAATTCATCGGCAATTTGGCAGGCATGCTGACCGCCGGCACCGCCGAATGCGCAAAGCGCAGAACCATCCAGGTCGTGTCCTTTTTCTGTGGAAATTTTGCGGACGGCGCTGGCCATTATCTCCACAGCGATTTTCAAATAACCTTCGGCAACATCTTCGGCACTGGACAAACCAGACTCTAAAGCCAAGCCGGCTTTGGCTATTTCTTTGGTAAGCGATTGAAATTGTTTCTTGACTGCTTCTTTGTCGAGCGGTTGATCGTGATTGGCACCAAAAATCGGAGGAAAATATTTTGCCTGGATGCGACCGAGAAGTAAATTGGCATCCGTTACGGCCAGCGGTCCTCCCCCTCTATAGCAAACCGGTCCTGGATTGGCGCCGGCCGATTGAGGACCGACGCGACAACGCTCGCCGTCAAAGGTGAGAATTGAACCGCCCCCGGCGGCGACGGTGTGCACGGACATCATCGGAGTGCGCACTTTTACGCCTTGTATATCGGCTTCCGACGTGCGCTCAAAATGTCCATCGTAATGGCAAACGTCGGTGGATGTGCCGCCCATGTCAAAGCCGATCACATGGTTGTATCCAGCCAGGGCAGATGACCGCGCGGCGGCCACCACTCCTCCTGCGGGTCCGGACAAAAGGCAGTCGCGGCCGCGGAAATTCGTGGCCGGAGTCAGCCCGCCGTTCGATTGCATGAAGTACAGACGCGAAGCGGGCAACGTGTTTTTGATTGATTTTAAATAGCGATTTAAAAGGGGAGTCAGGTAAGCATCGACGACTGCGGTGTCGCCGCGGCTGACGAAGCGAATCAGAGGACTGACTTCGCTGGAGGCGGAAACCTGCTCAAATCCTAGTCGCCTTGCCAGTTCTTTGATCTTTTGCTCGTGGCTGTCAAAGCGGTAGGCGTGCATAAAAACAATGGCGATGGATTTGATACCCGACGCCAAAAGTATTTTCAGTTGTTGTTCTGCATTGATGAGATCAAGCGCTTCAATTTCGTTGCCTTCTGCATCGAATCTGCCGGCCAATTCCACTGCAGTTTCGAATAGCATGTCCGGCAATTTGATGGCCAGTGCAAAAATATCGGGGCGGTTCTGGTAGCCGATCCTGAGGGCATCTTTAAAGCCTCGATTGGTGATCAGGGCACAACGATCGCCGCGCCGCTGCAGCAATGCATTGGTGCCGATTGTCGTGCCCATGCGGGCTACTTCTATCTTGTCCTGGAGTGAGATGGTGCTTTCGGCATACCCGTCCGCCTGAGAGATGATGCGCCTCATGCCTTCAACTGTGGCATCGGCATACTGCCCGGGAGACTCCGAAAGCAGTTTGGTTACGCGCAGCAGATCGGGCTGATTTTTGGATCGACCGATGACATCGGTGAAGGTGCCGCCACGGTCGATCCAGAACTCCCAGTTTTGAGAGTCATCGAAATTATTCGCCACGGCAAAATCCCTGCAAGAGACCAGTAGTCTAGCGTATCCCTATGCGGGCGCAAGACTGATCGTGGCGAAAAGCCGATTGTCAGGAAGAAGAACCAGCTACGGCGGCCATGTTGTTCAATTGGCTGACGATTGACGAGAATGCAGCTGAAACTGCCGGCAGCAATTTGCCTGGTGCAAAGGCAAATACCAACGCTACTAATACAGCTACGAAGGCTAGCATCGCCGCGTATTCGGTGATGCCTTGTCCCGAATTTCTTTTTCTTCTTCTGGTAAGTGAGTTGAATTTGGGTTTCATTGCTCAAACTCTTGGGGCTAAGGTTAAGTATAAGCGGGGTTTTCACGGATGTGGATAGCTGCTATCGCATATCCAACGTGACATAGCACTGACTTTTATAGATTTTATGGACTTAGAAAGATAGAACGCGCGTAATCAGCGACGGCCAAAAGCCGGGCTGTCTTTGACTCTGCGGAGAAGGCTGTGAACACCAAGAAAGGTTTCAGGGTATTTTTGCACCGAACTCGGTGGTACCCGTCTGCATTTTATCAAGGCACTTTTTTGACAAAATCACAGCCATAATACTCCACCTGCTCTTGTCGATTGACAGAGCGTGAGTCGCAAATTGAATTGGGTGGATTACGGCACTATTAGTTTTGTGCCCAAAGCAGATGCAATAGAAACGCCTGCGAGCGATTGACCTGATTTTGAATACCCTTACCAGGTGAGCCTTTTGGCAGATAATCCCGACTTGACTAAATTAAGTATTGGTAATCATTGGTGCTGTTGATGGAAATATTGCAGCTTCAGGCCGATATCGGTAATTTCAGCTGCGTAGCGGCCCGGTGAGAAGAGCCGATCGCGGAGCCGCCAGGTGTGTGTGTGCGGGAGGCTGGCGGCGCCGCAATAGCCCTATTCGAGGAACGTGGCTGTGGGAAAGCATTGGCGAGTTGTTTCATTGTCATCAAATAAGTGACGGGCTGGAAAAAATCCGCGTACTTAACGAGCAGTTCTGGACTGCGATTAACTTCCGGCCAGCGCACTTCGTCTACCCAGACGCGTTTGACATAAGGTGAAAGCAATTCGATCAGGCGCTCCGGATTGCAGGGAAGGAGCGGTGCCAGAGAAGCAAAAACTTCTACTCCGGAAAGGCTGAGCGCTTTAATAAGCTCGAGGCGGCGGCTGATTGATGGAGCCGATGGTTCAAATTCGCGGCTGATTTCATCGCTGTCCGTTGTGATGCTTACACCGACGGAAACTCTCTCTTCGAATTTGGCGATCAAGTCGATATCGTGCATCATCAGGTGGCTGCGCGTGTGAATGGTCAGTCTTTTGGGCGGGTAATTTAGCAATTCTTCAAGGCATGAGCGAGTGACACCGTATTTCAGTTCGGCATATTGATAAGGATCGGTTGCCGAGCCGAAAAAGATTCGGCTGCCGAAAACGCGTGCTCTGTCTTTGCGAATCAATTCTGCTGCGTTTGTTTTTACCTCCACCCAATTGCCCCACTCGCTGAGCGTATGGCGGGCATTGGGAAATTTCGGCACATAGCAATATGAGCAGGCGAACGCGCATCCTGCATAGGGATTGAGCGTGTAGTCGTAGCCGGCTGCCAGAGACCCCACTTTCTGCGGCGTCAAAATCGAAGTAGCAGTAATTTCGCGAACATAAACCACGCAGGACAGCCCTTTCTAGTCTTGGAGCCCGGCATACTATTGAATTTCAATTGGTTGTATTGAACCGATAAAGCAAAATATACCATATAAACGTATGGTATGCAAGGAGATCGTATACTGTTGGGCCTGGAGCCGATTTTATCGGCTGGACTATCCTTGTATAAGTGGGAGTAGATATGGCTGAGGAATCCACTGTGGCGACCGAACTTAATTTGGAGAAAGAGCTGGCAGATTGGCTTTCGGTTAGCGAGCAGGGGCACGCCGCCTATGGTCGCCGCAAGCTGGTGCCGGCTGAGCTGAAGTTCAAAGAAGCCGTTGTCATACTGGAAAAGGTTTTGGTTGAGCCCTCATATAAAGATGATCAGGAATTGCAGGGAAAACTCGGCAAGAGTCTCAACAACCTTGGCGCCGTCTACCATGCTCAAGGCAAGTTCGGTCTGGCCGAAGAGGCATATCAGAAGGCCCTCGACCTGAAAGTTCAACTGTTTGGCGAAGAACACTTCGAAACGGCCCCCTGCTACCAGAATCTTGCCGCGGTTCACAGCGCGCGCGCTCAGTACGAAAAGGCCGAGCCGCTTTATCTAAAGGCAATCGCTATAAAAGAAAACGCTTACGGTAAAGATTCCGAAGAACTGCTCACACCGTTGAAGAACCTGCTGATGCTCATGCAAAAGATGGAGCGCAAAGAGGACGCTGAGCCTTTAGAAGCACGCATCAAGCAGATTGAGCCGCCACCTGCCAACCCCGGCGACATCTGGCAAAGCGTTCAATTGATCAAAAAAGATCAGTAGTGAGGCTCGTAGTGGGCGCGTTGCACGCGCCACAAAAATTGCCGGGTGAAACCCGGCGGCTACAAGCACATCTGCAAATCTAACCTAACGGCAGAGAGAAGTAGACAATGGTGCCGCGTCCGGCGCCTGATTCTGCCCAGGCCCTGCCGCCCACTCTTTCCACGTTGTTGCGGGCCAGGTACATAGAAAGTCTTGAGCTATAAGTGTCTTCCGAGTGCTTGCCCTGGATGAAGCCGGAGAATACGTCGGCAATTTCTTCTTCCGGAAGCGACGGTCCCGAACTGGAAACACCGATGCGCAGTTCGGTTCCTTTGGACTGTGCTTCTACTCTTACACGTCCACCCGGCGCTGTGATGGTGATCATTTTCTCCAGCATAGGCAACAAAATTGCTTTGAATGTTTCTTTGTTGCCGTTGATATTGGGCAAGCCCGGCACGCTCTTATAGTCCAGGGCCAGCTGCCTGTCCCGCGCCAGAGGCGCCGACTCTTCCAGGCACTCGGCAATCACTCTGGTCACCATTATCTGCTCGCGTTGCATCTGCATCGCCGGTGGTGGCACAAATCCGCCGTACATCATGAGCAGGCTGTCGACCACACCGAGCAACTGCTCGTAATGCACGTGCAATTCAGCCAGAGTCTGCCCGACGGACGGGTGCATGGATTGTGCTGCATTGGTCAAAATAACGCTCCAGCGCTCTTCTCCATGAATCAGACTGGCGCGAATATTGTCATTGAGCATGGCGACAATCTCGCCTTTCAACTGGTTGTTTTCATTGCGCACGGAGCGGTCGCGCAAAACCATTACATAGCCCTGAATATTGTTGTCGTCGCTGACAATCGGCTGCAGGTGCGCCAGGACTTCCACTTGCTTGTTTTCCCAGCGGTGAAAAACAACACCCTCAGGATAAAACTGATTGATGAGCGCATTGGGATCGCCGCCGTGTGTTGCAAAAACCTCACCGTGGGCTGAACTGTTTCTTGATTCACCCGGACGTCTGACCAGATCGAAGCAGAGCCTTCCGGCGATTTCCGCTTCGGTAACGCCCATCCAGTGCAGGAAAACAGGGTTTGCAGAAATGACATTGCCGTACTGATCGAGAATCAAAAATCCTTCTGTGGAAACTTGCAGAATGCAATCGAGCTTGTGCTGAAGAATCACTGCCTGGCGATTGGCGAAATTGATCTGTTTGGAAACTTCAGAAAGCTGTTTGGCCTGTGTTGAATACTGCCGATTCAGCGTTTCTACTTGCTGGTTTGCCGCATCAAGAGAACGGTTCTGCGAATCTACCTCTTCTCCTTGGCGCTGTATCTGGGTTTTCAAATTAGTGACTGTCTGACGCATTGAAACAACGGATGTGTCGATCAATTCGCCCAGCTCGAGCCAGTCGCCGGAAAGCCCTTCGAGGGCAGGCAGAACCTGCTTTTGACTGGCCAATTCGTTGGTGCGCCGAATAAGAAAACGCAAGGGCGCATTCACGCCTTTGGAAATGCCGGCAGAGAAAAGAAGAGCAAACAGGAAGGCGACAACGCCGCAAGATGCAGCCAAAATCAAAACGCTGATTGCTCTGGCAACCATGTCCTGCACAGGCGTGCTGACCAGAAGAATGGCGATATTGTCGTTCTTGCTTCCCTGCACCAGGTCACACTCTCTCCACAGGCGCCCGCTTTCCTCAAAGCCCGAGTCGGCTTTCATAAAAGCGCCCAAAGGTCCACCCTTAGCAGGAAGCGCTCTGGCGCCGCCTTCTTCCAGCCGTTTCAAAAATCCGGATGGCTTGCGGCCCAGCCCCGGTGTAATGGCAATCAGTTGCCCGTTCTTAGTAGCCTTGCTGTTGCAAGAGACAAGCGCCAGATCAAGACCTGCTAGACGCGCAGGGTCCAGAGTTTGCAACTTGGTGACCATGCCGGTCAAGAATTCTGCATTGAGCGGCTGGCTGGCCACCATCACTCCGGCTACCTTTGAACCCAGCCGAATCGGCACCATGCTTGATTCGGCGACCGTTCCCGTATATGTGAAGCAGGCGGCGCCCCCGTACCAATCGTTGTTTTTGAAGACATAGTCAACGCCCGAACTGGCTGCTCTGGCGTCAAAATCCGGAGCCTTCGGTGCATCGGTGCTGTAGAAGACGTGCCCTTTTCCGTCGATGATTGTGACAAAGCCGCTGAAGCCGGTCTTGAGAATGACATCTTTGAGCGCCGTTCCAAATGCCGCTTTGTCGCCTTTGCTGAATGGACCCATCAGATTTTGATCGGTGACCATCTGGATGGCGAAAGCCTTATTCGCTTCCCGAATTGCCTTCAGGTCTCGGTCGATCTGTTTAGCAGCCTCTCCCACCCTCATCGAGGCGTTGTCGCGGCTGTTTTTATAATCGGAAAATGTAGAACTACCGGCGTGAGCAAGGACCATGATCATAATCACGGTCAAAAATCCAAATGTAATTCTTGCGCCTAGTCCCAAATGTCAATCACGCTCAAGTTCGAGTATGCACTTTTTATGAGAAGTCACAAAAAGACAGCCCATTAGAAGTTTATCTTCTTTCTAAAATATCTAAGCGTAATCAGCAGAAAAACGATATTTGCCTGGAAAAAGATATTAAGCGCCAGGGCAAACCTTGTCATTGGGGTTTACCCGAGATCTCTTGATATTCCTTGAATCTAGTCTTCCGCCGGGGCGACCTTGCGGTATTCGGATTGCACTTGAATTCCGCGAATCAACTGGTTGGGGCCGCAATATCCGAGCTCCAACAGGATCTGACCCAGTGCTTTCTGCTCTACGCCCTTGGCCGCGTCGTCACGTTGAATCTGCAGCGCTTCATCGAGCTGGTAAATGGTTATATAACCCAGCTCCACCAAAATTTGTCCCAGAAGCGTTTTGTTCTCGGTGGACGAACCTGACTGTTTGGGCTCTTTCGGATTTTTTGACGCGCTTTTCTTCATGTTCTCGCCTTGGCGACCGGATTGTTAATACTGGCTGAATTCAAGAATAAGACAAAATCAGACCGCTGGACACACCCGTAGGTGTCAACTTATGGCTGCTGGGTTTCCCCCCTGACCAGGTTCGTCGGCCTACGCCGCGCCCAACGATCTGTAACGGGGAATTATAGACGATTTCTCGAAATAAAGGTCCTAACTGTAATGGCAAGTGATACTGAGAGGGGCCACAACCCTGGCACAGCAATTCTTGTCAGCTTAAAACAAGGTTGCGCGTCAATTCAGTTGCTTGCCAATCTTGTAAGATCTGACACTGCAGTCAGCCGCTGTGCATCGGCTCCGCACCACATATGATGGCGCGCCCGATTGCATTGTGTAAGCTTGTCTGTCTCCTTCTTTTCGGTCGCCTTAAGGAGGTTACATGCCGCTTGTGAAACAAAAACCGATTTTGCCGCCCACTCATATCAATGAAATTATGTATGCGATGTGGCCTGCACAAGCTCTGAAAGCCGCAACACAAAACCATATTTTTGAAGCACTCGACAAAGAAGCGAAGGAAGCAGGAGAGGTTGCAAGAGAATTGAAGCTTGACGTGCGCGGCACGCAACTGCTGCTCGACGCCATGGTTGCTCTGGGTTTTCTCGCCAAGACGGCCGCGCCGGTTTATAAATATTCGATTGCCCCCACCGAGACAGGTGAGATGGCGCGCACTTATTTGAATGCTAATAATCCGCTCTACATGGGACCTTGGTTCCAGCAAGGCGAGGAACTGGGCAAAATGTGGCGCAATTTGCCCGATGCAATCAAAACCGGAAAGCCTGTAATGGAGGTCAATACGGACGTTGGCGCCCAGGAAATTTTCCCGAAATTGGCTGAGGCCATTTTTCCCAACAGCTATGCAACAGCGCGTCAGGTAGCCACTCTTCTTAAGACCGACAAGATCAAAACTGAATGGCTGGTGCTTGATCTGGCTGCAGGATCAGCTGTCTGGAGCATTCCCTTTGCAGAAGCAAGCCCGAAAGTAAAAGTCGACGCTCTGGATTTCGACGCTGTTCTCAAAGTAACCAAGCACTTTACGAATAAGTACGCAGTTCAAGATCGCTATGCTTTTATTTCAGGAAACTGGCGAGACACCCAGCTTAAGAATGATGCGTACGACATAGTAATCCTCGGTCATATCCTTCACTCTGAAGGCAAAGAAGTAAGCAAAGCACTGCTCAAGCGCTGCTTCGAAGTGATGAAACCGGGTGGACGTCTGGTGGTTGCCGAAATGATCGCCAACGATCAGCGCACCGGCCCTGTGTTTCCCATTATGTTCGCACTGAATATGTTCCTGGCCACATCCGAAGGCTGCGTCTTTACAGAGCAAGAACTCAAAGAGATGATTGAGGAAGCCGGCTTCAAAAAAGCCTATCGCTTAGCACCTGATCACGTAGTAATCATCGCCGAGAAGCCGTAGGGGCAAAGCCATGCGTCGCCCGTATATCGGAAGACGGTAATGTTGTCCGGAGCAAAGACCTGCCACGCATCTGTCTTTGCGCAGGATGACATTGCCGGCGCTAACTTATAACCTAGTTTGCTTTGCGGCTAGTCTCCGCCGCCTGCTGCGAAGTCCGGACCGTTTTCGGTCATATTCCAGCGCAAGAGTTCGCGGCGCCATTCCAGGTCCGCCTGAGCTTCTTTGACCAGGCTGGAGAGTCCCTGAAAATCGGCAAAGGATAGGTCGATGGCCATACCCAGATCGAAGGTTAGTTTGACCCGTTCGCAATTGGGCGCGCATGACATGCATACTATGTGATCGGGTCCGCAGACTTCGATGACCTTGCTGTCGTCGCACTGCAAGGGATCCTTTTGCCAGTTCAAATATTCAACGAATTCTTCATTGTCTTCCACGCTTTGCTGAATCAGCAAAACCAGCGCTTGATACTGAATGATAGTCAGATAGATGGTGACTTCCTGGCGGCGAAAGTCAAGGGCGAACTCTCCGTTTTCCTTGTCCAGATAAAGATCCGCAAAAGCATTGGCGAAGCTTATTTGATGCGGGCTACTAGTTTTCATCTATGCGGGTTCCTCTGAGCATGCGCAAGCAGACGGTTTTGGGATTCTGTTCACTCTTTCAGCCAGGTCGCGATGTCACGTGCGTGATAAGTGATTATCAAGTCGGCACCCGCGCGGACAACTCCTGTAAGGGTTTCGAGCACCACACGGCGTTCATCTATCCAGCCGTTTTGAGCTGCCGCTTTTACCATGGAGTACTCTCCAGACACATTATAAGCGGCAATTGGCAGATCGGTGATTTGTCTTGCCTTGGCAATGATGTCCAGATAAGAGAGAGCCGGCTTGACCATGACGATGTCGGCGCCTTCCATGATGTCTTGCTCGATTTCTCGAAGCGCTTCGCGCCCGTTGGCAGGGTCCATTTGATAGGACTTGCGATCGCCGAATTGGGGAGCTGATTGGGCGGCTTGGCGGAATGGTCCATACAACCCGGAGGCGAATTTGGCCGCATAGGACATGATGGGAATGTGATGAAAGCCGCTGGCATCAAGGGCTTTTCGTATGACGGCTACGCGCAGATCCATCATGTCGGAAGGGGCAATGATGTCGGCTCCGGCTTCGGCCTGTGCCACCGCAGTCCGGGCGATCAGCTGCAAGGTCGGGTCATTGAGGACTTTTCCGTCGGCAATTAGACCGCAATGTCCGTGGTCGGTGTATTCGCAAAGGCAGAGATCAGCAACCACTACCATCTCGGGAAAGCGCTTTTTGATTTCCCTTATTGCCTTTTGAATGATGCCGTCTTTGTGCCAGGCGCCTGAGCCTTCGGCGTCTTTATTGTCCGGGATGCCGAACAGCAGAATAGATCTGATGCCCTCTTTCTGTACTGCTTCCACTTCTTTAAGAACTTCATCAATCGATTGTTGATTAATGCCGGGCATGGAGCTGATTGGCTTTCTTTGCTTTTGGCCTTCAATGATGAAGAATGGGTATATGAGCTTCTCTACACGCAGATGGGTTTCTTGAACCATGGCTCTGAGTTGTGGGGTTGCTCTCAAACGACGCATGCGATGAGCGCCTTCCGGAATCAAATCATTGAGTGAAAGCTTTTCAATCGTGGCTGCAGTGTCGCTCATGGAATTCCCCTGTAAATCTGTTTTTGAACGCCTCAGCTTCCGGCTCAGGCAATCTATATCTAGAACGCATAAGTATAACCAATAAATATATTCTTGTTGAATCGCCCAGGTGGGTGTTTCAGCCGGGCGATCCAATCCTGGCAGATATTTAATGCTCTCAATGGCTGACCTGGACTGGGCTTGTGGGTCACAATGCGGTAAAAATCGCCAAAACCCATTTGTTTCTCAAGAAATATCAATGCCCACAGACCTGCCCAGGCAAAAACGCAAAACCGAACGGATAACAGCCGAGTTCAACCTCCGCAGCGGTTCTGATGATAGAACCGTGACCGGAATCGGCAAGTTCCCCACGGTCACTCTGATCGCATACGGCCCGGACGGGTTTGAAGAAAGAGAAGTGAGAGAGCCGGCTGATCTAATCGGCTATCTGGCCAATTGGCCTGTTTGTTGGATTACCATCGATCCTCCCGGCGAGGGCATGGAAGCAATGATGGCGATTGAGAATTTCGCCAAATTGTTCAATTTGCACGAGCTGGAAATTGAAGACATAGTCAATGTTCACCAGCGCGCCAAGGTGGAAGAATATGGCGAACACCTCTTTGTTGTTACGCGCATGCTTATCGAAACCGCTCTGGCCGAAACCGAGCAATTGAGCATGTTTTTGGGGCGCAACTATGTTTTGACCTTCAGAGAAGTAACGACTGATTGCCTGGATCCGGTCCGCGAAAAAATCCGCAAGGGGCGCGGGCGAATCAGGCAGGAGCATGCCGACTATCTCATGTACGCTATCATCGATGCGGTCGTGGACAGCTATTTCCCGCTTCTCACCGAGTTGGCTGAAGAGCTGGATGAAATGGAAGACATTATTTTGGCCGGTGCCGGTGATGAAGCTGCCAACACTATGTATGAAATACGCCGCGATCTTCTTTCTATTCGGCGAGCCATCTGGCCTACTCAAGAATTGCTCAGTACGCTGACTCGCGACACTGTGCCTCTGGTCACCGAAACAACTCGCGTCTATCTGAGAGATTGTTATGACCACGCCGTGCGCATTATTGATCTTGTGGAAATGTATCGCGAAGTCAGCACAGCCCTAATGGAAGTCCATTATCAGCAAGCCAGTAATCGCTTGAATGAAGTAATGAAGGTTCTGACTATTATCACAACGCTCTTTATTCCGCCTACTCTAATTGCCGGAATTTATGGCATGAATTTCGAGCATATGCCTGAGCTGAAGATGACCTATGGCTATCCTCTGGCGCTTTTCACAATGGCAATTATTACACTCGGATTGCTCGGCTTCTTGCATATGAAAGGCTGGTTGCGCACCAAGCCAAAATTGAAAAGATGAGTTGCCGGCGCATGGACGGATTGAGGCAATAAATCAATGGCCTTGCCGGCATACCCTCAGGCTATGGCTTCTACGGCAATGCAGCTGGTAATCGTGCTGGTGCCGCTAGCAGTTTATGGCGCCGCCAAACGCTCGAAAGAAATAGTCTATGTTTCGGTTATTACATTTCCACTTGTTGCTTTTCAGGCAGCTGTTCTCTTTAGTGAAAGTCTCAGTTGTCTCTCGACGCTGCAATACAATTGGCTGCAAAAACTGATTGTCTTTTTGGCTGTGATTTTCCTCTGTAAGCCACTGGGTGTGAGCCCGAAAGAGTGCGGTTTTCTTTTGCCCAACACGCCTCGGTCCATTTTGTTTGCGCTGTCGGTTGGACTTATTTATGCTGTTGTAGATTCTGTCTCCGCTGCAGAGCATGTTAAGCCAAGTGTGGAGACGATACTCTTTCAATTGTCTATGCCTGGATTACAGGAAGAGCCTTTCTATCGCGGACTCCTGCTGGCCCTTTGGGATAAGCGCCTGGGTCGTCCCTGGAAGGTATTGGGCGTAGAGGTGGGAGTCGGTTGCATTGTTACAACCGCAATTTTTACTATCGGTCATCTGGTCAGCCTAGACAATAACTGGGCGTTTGCCATAAACCCCAATATTGGCGAGTGGATCAATTTTGTGTTGTTCTGTCTGGTCATGTGCTGGCTCAGGTATAAGTTCGACAGCGTCTGGCCCTGTGTGTTGGCGCACAACTTCGATAATGGTTTTGCCAAGTTGATTTCCTGGATGATCGCTCGGTTTCATCCGATCGGTTAAAACCCTGATTGTTCATCTCAAGCCCATGGACAGGCTGCCTGGCGCTCTTGTGCGCTTTTGTGCTCTTTTGTGCTCTTTTGCATCATTCTAGTGATTTTTGAAAGAGATCCTTTCGACTGATGTTGATTGATTAGCCCGCTTGTATGGTGAGACAGTAAGCCTGTGAATCCTGTATGGGACCAACGGACTGTATTGGGGGGGGCGCAGCTTTTGCTGCGCGAGGAGGTTTTCATGTCTAAGTCCGCGTGGACTGAGTCGCGCCGTTTTTTTATCGATGAATGCGGTCAAGGTATTACCGAATATGGTGCTATCCTCGCTTTCGTTGCAATTCTGGTAGCACTTGTGTTTGCGATTACAAAAGGCGCTCTCACAAGCGCGATCTCAGCTGCATTCTCGTCCGTGATCAAGCAGTTGAACAATTTATCGGCGGCGGCAGGTTCGGCAAGCTAGAAATAGGACAGCTATTGCGAAACGCGTTGAACGCCTTCGACGACGGCATCTACGAGACCATCAATCGTGAAGACGGTGGCCTCGATATCGACTCTGCCCAGGTGTTTTCTCGCCGCCTCAGATGTCTCCGGGCCGATGGTGGCAACCACTACGCCTTCCAGCGCATTGGTGATGCTCTCCATTCCAATAGGCACATCTAGATTGCGGTCGACCATTTTCTTGTCCAGTCCAATTGAGAGGATGGTTCGCAAATTGCGCGCGCTTTGAGCGCTGGCCAGAGTAATTACGTCGATGACGCTCTTGCGCAAGAGTGTGGTCAGGCGCTCGGCGATTTCTTGTTCGTTGGGCGGCAAGGAAGTGCGATAAGACTCAACCACATCGATAATGGCGCCGGCTTCGGTCATTTTGTCGAGCACATAGGCGCGGCCGACATTGGTTCTGGGCCAGAGAATTCGCTTGCCCTTGAGATTTGGATATTCGGGAAACTCGGCGACAAGTGTCTCGGCAATAAATGTAGACGGGCAAAAACTTGGTTTTATGCCGCGATCGGCAAGTGCATTGGCTGTGCCCGGACCGATCACGGCAAATTTCGTGAAGTCCAGTTCTTCCTTGCCGATTCCCACTGCCGCCGCACGTGCCATGAAAGCGTCTATCGCATTGGCTGATGCGAAGAGCACCCAGTCGTACTGTTTGATTTTTTCAATTGCTTGATCGAGCGGCTGCCATGATTCGGGCGGGCTAATTGAAATTACCGGGAATTCGTGAACCTCCGCACCAAGATTTCTGAATTTAGAAGACAGTGTGGCCGCCTGCTTTTTCGAGCGGGTGACTACAATGCGTATTCCACTGAGAGGTTTGTCAGTCATTTTTCTGGAAAGAAATTCGGCTAGGGGGCTGATACCACATTTGGTGTTTGACGCCTGAGTTCGTCCATGATCTTCCTGCCGCCTGCCGCCAGCATTTTGTTTGCCAGTGCCAGTCCAATTGCGGCGGCTTTCTCAGGGTTTGCCTCGATATTGGCGGTGATGCTTTCTCTCAGTAATTCTTTCCCGTCCAGAGAAGCTATGCAACCTGTGAGCGTAATTGTTTCTCCGGACACTTTGGCGCTGGCGCCGACCGGCACCGAACAGCCGCCGCCCAGTTCGCCCAGATATGCTCTTTCGCAATCGGCTTCCTGTCTGGCTTCTTTGTCTTCGATTTGTTTCAACAACTCTAAAAGTCCGCCCTCTTCTCTTCGGCATTCAATCGCCAGGGCCGCCTGCCCGGCTGCAGGAGTGACTGTCTCTACTGAAAAGTACTGCGAGATGCGACCTTGCAATTTCAGCCTGTTTAGCCCCGCGCCAGCGAGCACAATGGCATCGCAATAGCCTTCATCGAATTTACGCACGCGGGTAGGGATATTGCCGCGAATGTCGACGAACTCAATATCCTTGCGCAGATATAGCAATTGGGCGGCGCGCCGCCTACTTGATGTGGCAATGCGGCTTGCCGACGGCAGTGAGAGAAACTCGAGTCCATCTTTAGACAAAAGCACATCGCGTGGATCGTCCCTGTCGAGTACAGCTGCCAGAGCCAGTTTGTCAGGCATATCTGTGGGAAGATCTTTGAGACTGTGGACGACGATATCCACTTCGTTAGATAGAAGCGCCTCTTCCAGCTCTTTGACAAAGACGCCGCGCCCGCCCAATTCGGCAATCGGGCGATCGAGAACTTTGTCGCCTTTGGTTGTGATCGGCACAACTTCAATTTCGATCTGGCCGGAGAGCGCCTTCAGTCGAGCCAGAACGATGTCCGTTTGCAAAAGAGCGAGTTTGCTTTCGCGAGTGCCGATTCTGATTTTGCCCGGCGGATTTGCCGTTGTATGGGTGTGCATGACGAGCTGTCTGTCAACAGAATTACAAGTCGCCGGAAGGCGTGCGTTTGCGTCTTTGCGAACGGGCCGCATGTGTGCAGGACAAAGGATCGAGGCTGAACAACGTGCGCAGCGCTTCTGCTTGTTGTCTCAGGATCTCGTAGTCTTTGGTCGCTTTCAATTGGACTGTCGGTTGATGAAGAATTTGATTGACGATGGCGCGGCTGATGTTCTCAATCTCTTCAGACGATCCTTCCCCGGAAGAAGAACTCTTTTGGCTTGTGGTTTTGGCCATGTGCTCGAGGCGAATCGATTCGATTTTATCGCGCAGCTCGGCGATTGTCGGGCCAACCAGTTGTGAGCGCTGCCAACCGTGAAAGCCGTCCAGCGACTCAAATACGATGGTTTCTGCACCGGCAACGCAGGCTTCTCTTTCTTCCAGATTGCGCGTCACGATCTTGGCCAGCGCGTCTGAATCGAAGAGTGTCACTTCATCTAATTCTTGTACACGCGAATCGACATTGCGCGGCACTGAAATATCGATGATGCAGGTCGGCTTTTGTCCGAACAATTCTCTTGCTTTGCCCATCTCTTCAAGATTGAGAATCGTTTTGGGCGCGCTGGTTGAAACAATTACCAGATCGGCTTTGGCTGCGGCGTAATGACGATCTTCAAAATTGACGTTAGTGTTGAGCCTTTGCAGATTGGGAAGACTGTTTTTGGCAAACTCCTCCAAGCGCTCGGGCGTCCGATTCATCAGACTGACAGCACCGTCGCCTTGTTCTGAAAGAAGCAATTTCACACAGATTTGAGCCATGCGACCGGCGCCGATAACGGCAACATCAAGATTGTTGAGTGCTCCCAACTTCGTGCGGGCCAATTCGAGTGCGGCAGAGCTGACTGAAACAGCGCGCCTGCCCATTTCCGTTTCGCTGCGCACGCGCTTGCCGCAATTGAGCGCCAGCATAAAGAGGTGATCGAGGATCGGTCCTGCGGTTTTTGCCTCAAGGGCTGCCTGGTGAGCTTCTTTTACCTGGGCCATGATCTGTGCTTCGCCCAGGACCATGCTGTCCAAGCCCGCTGCCACTCTGAAAAGATGTACGGCGACGTCTTCTCTCAAGAGTTTGAAGTTCGGCTTGAGCGCTTCGTGGTCGCCAATTTGTTGTGTGGACGAAAAGAAGAAATCAATTTCACGCCAGCCGGCTTGAACATCGGAGACGACTGCATAAACTTCAGTACGATTGCAGGTTGACAAGAGAACCGCTTCGGTCACATGCGGCAATCTCTTGAGAGCCTCGAGCGCATGTTTTAGACAGGACTGCGGAATTGTAAAGCGCTCGCGTATGGCGATTGGCGAGGAATGATAGTTTAGTCCGCAGACAACGAGATGACTCATTCCGGCCGCTGTCCTGAAGAAGCTGGGGATACCTGATATTTCATGCCGCAGATTATATCTGTACGGATAAGGCCAAAGCCTGAATAAGATCCAAGAGTAAAGAAACAAATTCTAATAACGGCGACAGGGCAAGAGCCTGTTACAGGACTTTTATAATCGGTACCGTTTGGCATCCGAGCAGTACTTCTGTCTGCTAGAACAAATCGGGGTGCCTTTTCTCCAGCCATTCTTTCAGGCAGCCTGTCACTTGCGGCTGAGAACTTTCAGCCCATGGCTCCCACCAGATGTCGATGGAGGGTCGGGCAGCTAGATCGCCGGCCGGACTTTGCAGCAAAAACAGATAGGCGAATGGTCCTTTCCATGCGGCATAACTGAGGTCTTGCGCATCGCGCCCGCTCAGGCTGGGAGGGCCCAGGACAAACGCGGCTTGCGAAAAGGCATACTCATATTCTTTGGCGAAAGATGGATCATCTGCATCGGCAATCTGGCTTAACTCGCAAGAAGCACAATTGACAGTGCCTTTTTTCGGCACGGCGGTGAGCTGAAACTTTCTCAAAAGAAATTGGTCAGATTCCATGATGAAACTCCACCAGACGGGCGACTCGGCCAGTCCCATCATGTCCATTTTGGATTGCTTGAATTTCAAGCCTTTGGATACACAAACGCGTTTGAATTCTTCTTGCTCGGGCGACGCTTCAAGAACTGTGTTCAATATGGCAAGAAAGGCGGGAAATGCCGGTCTTTCGCGCAGCAAACAGGTCATCTCTTTCATGGAGTCGGCGGCGCGCGCCAGGTCTTCTTCCGTCGGCACGTATTCTTTTTTCTGACTGCGATCGCCGACCAGAGCCAGGGAGCGCCGATCGACGGGAGCATCGTCTTCATCGATGTGGTCGTATCCGCTGCTGATGCGATCCTGATCTATGGCAAGCAATCCGGCAAAAGCCGTTGCCATCTTGTCGCCTTTCCAGATCATGTCGAGCATTTCCGGCGACATAGTTGGAGTCAGGGTCGGCGAAGCTGCCGACTTGCCTTTTTGCGCTGCCTGAAAAACAGTGACTGCACCCCAAACTGCCGGTTTAGCCCACCATGGTGAAGCTTTCACCAATTGCTTCTTCATCATGGAGCCTACGTCTCCAACTGGAAACGACGAATCAAGCCCCTTGCCTCCGCTTTCTAAAAGCTTCCTGAGCGATTCGCTGGTGGTGCCGGCAGCGCAGTAAGGAAGCAGTTTTTCAACCTTGCCACCACTGGGAGTGTCACCTGTGCCGTCGAAGTAGCCGGGCCAGGAATTATATTGATCGACAACTTGACCGTTTTCGGCCAGAGTATAGAGAAAAACATCGCTGTCATGCACAATAATGCCGATGACGCCGGCATTGACTGTGCCGGACAATTGGCTGCAGATTTGCTTCATCGTGTCTTCAGCTTGTGACTCTACATCAGACGGATAAGCGCTGACCCAGCCATTTTTCGGTTTGGACACAAAGGCAGGCAGTGCGTTAATTTGTGTAAGCGCCCTCTTTACCGCATTCTGGTCATCTGAGCGAACATGAATATTGGCATAAGAAGATCCCATTCTTCAGCACCTCCATGGCGTACAAACTATGTACCCTGATGCCAATCGCCCAGTTTGGATTTAAGCTCGGGATGAATCTTAATTGTCAGCCAGTAGAGCCCCTCTAAAACGCCCATGGTCGGGCGCGCCAACATATCGTCTTTAGGCGCGGGCAAATAAAATAATCTGTTTTCTTTCACGGCTCTAAGTTTGTTCCATGGAAATCGTTTAAACAGCGATAAATCCTTAGCTTCATACGGCAATACGATGACGTCAGGATCGGCCAGGATTAAATGTTCCGCCGAATAATGCGGATACGATTGCGGCAAATTAGAAGCGATATTTACGCCACCGCAGGTGGTGATAACTTCGTTGAGAAAACTTCTGCTGCCGATCGTAAGCAGTGGTTGAGGCCAGATGCAGTAAAAGACTTTCGGCCTGGTCGGTGCACTCTTCAGAAGCGCCGCCAATTGTTGCAACGCGTGTTCGAATCTGGTTGCTTTTTCGTCAGCAGCTTTCTTTGCGCCGCTCAATTC
The DNA here is from genome assembly GCA_964531315.1 of uncultured Candidatus Obscuribacterales bacterium. Lineage (GTDB taxonomy): Bacteria > Cyanobacteriota > Vampirovibrionia > Obscuribacterales > Obscuribacteraceae > QKMZ01. Next base: position 21,075 of record CAZHEZ010000001.1, read on the forward strand.
TCCAATCTGCCTGAGGTTGGCGGCAATATCGCTTAGTTTGTCATTGTTCAAAAGAACAACTTTAAAACCGCGCTTTCCCAAGAGCGATGAAATTGCTTCTTGCCCGCTGACCAGAAGCACCACATCCGGTTTTAATCTGGTCAGTCTTTCCAAATTGACGGAGGTAAAGGTGCCGGTTATTGGTTTGTCTTTTAGCTGCTCTTTTCCATTTGGTAAAACCTGCGGGCAATTGGAGCAGACGCCGGCAATAGCATCCACTGCTCCTGCCTCGATGAGCAGTTCTGTGTTGGAAGGTGCAAGCGAAACGATGGATGGAGATTGGCTTGTCCTTGCTGCTGCCGGCGTGCGCTCCGGCGGCTGCCCGCAGCCTGTCAATACTATTGCCAGCGCCAGGGCGGCAACCCGGCCTTTTATACTTCCATCCACGCCAGTACTTCCTTCACTCTTTGGTCATTGCCTTTGACCGATATGGTCAGGGTTTTATCCCAGAGCTCCCACTCGTATAGAGTCATTCTGACCAGGCGATCGATTTGCTTCTGGTAATCCGGTTCGACCCAGCGAAAACCGTCATCAACAGGTGGAAACATGGGTGGAATGTAGATCACGTGTGAGTATAGAGTGGACTGAATTCGCGCCTTTTCGTAGAGCGCTTCTGTGTCGTATGTCATGGCGGTATTTTGATTCCACCTTTGCCACAAGACCCAAACATCAATTGTGGAGCGGTCCGAAATGAAATTGCCGAGGCGATTTTCTTCTTCTATTTGGCGATCCAAAACCTGCCTTTTGAATCCTTCTTGATCGGGTATGCTGCCGATTTTGTCGTAGCCTGCATCCTGGCACATCTGTCTGGCCAGCTCCGGAATTACAGGCACAGAAAGCAAGGGAGCCAGCTTTTCCACTAGCGTGGTTTTGCCGACTCCGCTTGCGCCAGTTATGACAACCCTAGTTGTTGACTTTGGGTTTTGTACCATCCTCCAGCATCACCTTTCTGTCTTTCTTGAGTGCTTCTGTGAGATCAAGTCCGGTTAGCCCTTTGACCATGTGTACGCTTTGAGCGGCCATGTTCAGGATGTCGGAGCTGATTTTGCTTGCGCCTGTCGAGTCTCCGCCTGTTGAGAGAACCGTCATGGTGCCGATCTTCGATAGCGGACCTGCTGCAGCAGCTACGATTTCCGGCAATCTTTCGATCATCATGCTGGACAGTGCGGCATCATTGTATTGCTTAAAGGCTTCAGCTTTCTTGAGCATTGCTTCAGCTTCGGCTTGACCTTTGGCGGCGATTACAGTCGCTGCTGCCAGACCGTGTGATTTTTCCGCTTCCGCCTGGGCAAGACCAATTGCCTTGGTCGCTTCGGCTTCTGCTATTGCCTTCAATCTTGTCGCTTCTGCTTGACCTGCGGCTTGCAATTTTGCTGTAGTTGCATCCGCTTCAGCCATCATTCTGCGCTTCTCTTGTTCGGCTTGTGCCAACAATCTCACTCTTGTTTGCTCGGCTTCTGCTGGTTTTGTGATTTCAGTTTCCAGCAAGACCTGGCGTTTTTGCACTTCGACCTGTTGCAGTTCGACTTCTTTTTGCGCTTCAACGATTTTGATCTTCTGAGTTTCTTCGATCAACTTTTGTTGAGTTTGCGCTTTGACGATTTCGTACTGCATGTCGGATTGCGCCTTGGTTGTCGCAATTTCTTGTTGATACTTCGCTTGAGCGAGCTGGAAGTTTTTCGAGGCTTCCGCCACTTTCGTGTCGGCGATCAATTTAGCCTTTGCTCCTTCTTCAGCGGCTTGCGCTTGAGCGATGGTCGAGTCTCTGGACGCTGCGGCTTGAGCAATCGTTGTTTCTTTGCTGGCGTTGGCTACACCGATATCGGCTTCGCGTTTGGCTTCAGCTGTACGTTTACGACCCAATGCTTCCAGGTATCCTACGTTGTCCTTCAATTCTTTGAGGGTGAAGGAAACAACCGTGAGACCCATTTTTGCCAAGTCAGCCAGAGACACTTCTTGCACTTTTTGGGCGAATGAGTCGAAGCTTTGAATCAACTCTTCCACTTCCATGGTGCCCAAGATGGCGCGCAAGTGACCGACAAGGGTTTCGTGCGCGATTTGCGAGATTTCAGTCTCATCTTTGTCGAGGAATTGCTCGGCGGCTGTGGCGATCGACGCCGGGTCGCCTTTTACTTTCACCTGGGCGACACCGTCTACGAATACAGGAACACCGTTTTTCGTGATAATCGGAGCCAATGACTTAATTTCAATGGTCATTACTTCAAGGCTGAGGAAAGATCTTTGTTGAATAACCGGGAAGACGGTGGTGCCTCCACCCACTACGATTTTGAACTTGCGATCGTCTTCGTTGGACAACATACCTGAAATGATCATTGCCTGGTTAGGTCCGCACTTTTGATAAAAGCTGGAGACCATCCAAACAAAAAAGCCGAGGCCTACAACGATTGCGGCCACTATCCCGGCTACACCAATCTCCATACCCATGTCTATTTCTCCTTGTTTGTGCCGCTTCTTACTGATCGGCCATATCCAAATATTGCCCCTACCCGACCGTGTCTAACTAAAGAAAACCTGAAATAGTGATGGCGCATATGGTGGCACGGTCGAAGCAAAATTTTATATTTGCGTAAGACGACGTACCGGCCGGCATGTTATGCACCTTAATCAAATCGTAAGCTCCTGCCAGGGCTCGACGAACACTACGCCGTCGCGCACGTCAGAGATCATCACTCTGGCGCCCCGCTTGTAGACGCTTTCGGGGGCGTTGGATTTGGCCGGCATGTTGTAGCGTTTTGAGCCCAGTACGTAAGTAATCTCTCCCGTTCTTCCCGGTTGAATTGAGACGCAGACTTCGGCAGAAGTGCCGATGCATTCCTCGACGCGAGAGGTCGTGGAGACGTGAGACTGCCGTATAAACCATCTGAGCAGCATCATCGTCACGTTGCGCATGATCAATCCGACCGCGATGGCCGGCACCAGACTCAGTGCCCCCAGCTTGAAGATGGCCATGCCTGTGATGCCGAAAAATGCCAGAAAAATTGCCATTGAGGCTGGGCTGATCCAGGACATTATCCGCAGCAAAATCGGGGTTTGCTGCGTCCTGTTAGCATCCATATTTGTGACTTTGGAAATCTCCTTCAGCTGGTTGGAGGGATCATCGGATCCGTGGTCGTGCCCTCCTTGCCCGTGACCGGCTTGTCCGTGACCGGCTTGTCCGTGACCGGCTTGCCCATGTCCATGACCGGCCGATTGCCCGCCGGTGTCGTGACCGGCATGTCCGTGGCCGACGTGTCCATGAACACCAGTGTCATGACCGACGGCATGGCCGTGTCCGATTATGTGATGGGCGCCCGTGTCGTGCCCGCCAAAACCCTCATGAGCGCCGTGTTCTCCACCGGCATCGTGGCCGATATGTCCCGAGACCATGCTGAAAATCATGTAGCCGAAGCCCAGCACGGCACTGACGACATAAAGAGTTCCGAACGTTCCTAACGATTCCACCGGCAAAACTCACAGTTTTGGGAGCTGAAAATTATTTGATTCCTATTACCGAAATTCCCCTTAAGCGGCGTCGGTAAACCGGAAAAGCATTAAGAGAAGTGGAATTTTGGTGTAGTCGAAGCGGTTTTTTTTTGGTCTTGACGTGCAGTAATCTTGATGGAGTCTGGGTTTCGAACATTTTGGCCAGGCTGATCAAGAGGACAGCCGCAGGCAGCAACCTGTCACATGAACGTTTTATCTGACGCCTCGGTCTTTAATTTTCACTGCTTTCGATCGTGGTCACGTCCATAACTATGAAAACGCCTTCCTTTATATCAGTCACCCAGACACGTTGCCCGCGCACAAAACTGGCGCTGTTGTCGTGTGCACGTGCCGATGAGTTGAATCGTTTACCGCCTATCTCGTAGAACACTTCGCCGGTTCTGCCGTCGGCAATCGGCAAACAGACTGTCGCTTCACCGCCGATTGCTGTTTCTGTGCGGACTGCCGTCGAAACGGTGGCGACTTCGCTGAATTTTTCCAAGAGATGGAAGAACACCTTTCTGGCGATTAAGCCCACGACCACCGCAAAAGGAAGCGAGAGAAGTTTTGGAAAACTGTTGATCTGAAGGCAGAGAAAGCCAACCATGCCGCCTAAAGAGAGCATTATCGCCACCGAAGTGGGATTGAAATAGTCGACCATAACCGGCCAGATTGAATGAGTATGGAAGTGCGGCAAGTGCATGTGGGCGGAATGCTCGATTTTCCCCAGCACGCGGCGCCCGAAAAAGCCGCTCACCGCCTGCCCTGTAAGCGGTGCATCGCCGCCTGAAATGGAAGTTCCGGCATCGCCATGATGTGCAGTCGGCGCATGGGAAGGGGAATGCGAGGCGCCGTGATCTCCGCCGGGGCCGCTGCCATAATGAGAACCATGCCCGGAGCCGTGGCCCGAGCCGTGACCTAATCCTTGATGGGTCCCATGATGTCCGCCCGAATGTCCGTGGTGTCTGGCGGCGATCAGGCCCGAGCCCATGGCCATGCACAGGTAGGCGGTGCCCAGAACGCCCGCTCCGCCGTAAATTAAGCTCAAGGTTTCGATATCAGTCATCAGTTATGCTTTGCCCGTAAATGAACGATTTTCCTCCAATTAGATACGATAATGGGACTAGACAGGCCACGTTTCTGGTATTAGGGGAGCGCCAGTGGAAGTAGTCGTGACGCACAACAGCATGGATTTCGACTCTCTCGGGGCGCAATTGGCGGTGACGAAGTTGTATCCTGCCGCGCGTATTGTTTTGGGTACGCCGGTTTTCGGCAACGTGCGATCCTTTCTGTCGCTCTATCGAAGCAGCTTGCCGATTGTCTTGATGAAGTATGTCGATCAAAGCCGGCTCACTCGCATTCACGTAGTCGACTGCCAGAATGCCGATCGCCTGGACGCCGGCTGCCGCGATTTGCTTTTGTCTGAGGACAAGCGCATTCCTTATCTCGTCTACGATCACCATGGCGTAGATCCCGACGGGTTGGCTGAGTCCGCGGAGCCAGGTTCAATAATAGAACCAGTGGGCGCCGCCACGACGCTGCTTGTCGAGCTCATCAAAAAACAACGCATCAAACTAACCGCCTTTGAAGCCACCGTTATGGCGTTGGGCATCTATGAAGACACCGGCTGTCTGACCTACAAAGGCACAACCGAGCGCGATTGCCTGGCTGTTGCGCACCTGTTGAAATGCGGTGCCGACCTGATGCACGTCAATGAATACATCAATCCCAAACTGGGAGACGCGCACGCGCAGCTCTTGCAGGAGATGGTAAAAACCTGCCGCACCCTCACTCTTGAGGGAGTACGCATCGTCGTTGCCACGGCCAAAATGGAAGATTTCTTGCCGGAATTAGCTGGTTTGACCCGCAAGCTCATGGAAGTCGAGTCGGCTGGCGCGGCATTCACCGCAGTCTTCATGCGCGATCGCGTGCACTTGGTAGGCAGAAGCGATACAGCCTCTGTCGATGTGCGCCCTGTTGTCAGGCTTTTCGGTGGTGATGGACATCATGGAGCCGGATCGGCAGTAATAAAAACTGAAGATCTCGATGCCATCGCCTTGCGCATTGTCGGTTGCCTGGAAGCGTCCGTCAGTCCTGAGAAAACCGCCTTTGAAATCATGACCTCTCCAGTCAGAACAGTGCCTCCTACTGTCTCTATGGATGAAGCCAGCCGCATCATGATCCGCTATGGGCAAGATGGGCTGGTAGTGACTGATGCGGGGCGCGTGGTGGGAGTAGTCTCTCGCCGGGATATCGATCAAGCCACTCATCACAGGCTTGGGCACGCTCCGGTGAACGGATTCATGAGCAGACCGGTGCTCAGTATTCTGCCCAGGACGCCCCTGAGCAAGATTCAGGAGATTATGGTCAAAGAAGACATCGGGCGTCTGCCTGTATTAGATGAAGATGAGAAGCTGGTTGGGCTGGTGTCGCGGCACGATGTTTTGCGTATTCTCTATGGTCCGAAAGCGGGCTTAAAAACAGCTGCGTTTGCTGCAGATGAAGTAGATTGGGGGACTCCGGGACATTCGAAGCGCGCCTCTGCTGCAGCCGATTTGGCCAACAAGCTGAAAGCAACTGATGCATCCACTCTCTGGCTCTGCGATCTGATCGGCGAAACCGCAGGCCGGCTGGGCATGACCGGTTATCTGGTCGGCGGCTGCGTGCGCGATCTCCTGCTGGAAAAGGAGAATTTCGACCTCGATTTTGTCATCGAAGGTTCTGCCATAGAATTAGGTGAGCAACTTGCTCAGGATTATTCAGGGCGGCTTAAGATGGTGGCACGCCACGAACGCTTTCAAACGGCAACTCTGGAGTTTTACTGCGAGGAAAAGCGAGAAGTCGATCTTTCTACAGCCCGTACTGAATTCTACGAATATCCCGCTGCTTTGCCGACGGTTGAGCCTTCCAAGCTGGAGCAGGATTTGCTCAGGCGCGACTTTACGATCAATGCTCTGGCTGTTTGTCTCAATCCCGGTCGCTTTGGTCAATTGGTCGACTACTTCGGCGGCATGCAAGATTTAAAGGACCGTGTCATTCGCATTTTGCATCCGTTCAGCTTCATTGAAGACCCAACGCGCATCATGCGCGCGGCGCGATTTGCTGCTCGCCTCGGCTTTCAGCTGGAAGCGAAGACCAAAGAGCAAGCGCGCCGAGCGATTGCCATGGGCATATTTGACGATCTCGGCGGTACGCGGATTAGAACCGAGTTAAAACTAATTCTGGCATCACCTCATAGAGTAAGCGCGCTGGACTTACTGGGAGACCTGGGCGGTCGTTTGCGCTATCTCGATGCCGAGCTTGAATACGGACTGCCGGTGCGCAGTCTGCTCAGGCGCGCCGAGAGGCTTTTGGAGCACTATCCGCTTGAAGAGACCTGGTTGGTTCATCTTGGTCTGCTTGTTTCCGGGTTGTCCAAGGAAAGGCTGGAAAACGCACTCGATCGACTGCAACTGCAATTAGATCAAAAGCAAAAAATTCTCGCCGGATTGCGCCTGCCCGAGCAAGTCGGCGAGCCGGAGCAGGAGCCCAAACGCAGCCAGATTTACCATTTGTTCCATGGGCAGGCCAAAGAGTCCCTGGCGATTGCCGCCTGCCTGGCGCGTCCCGGCTCTTTGACGAGACGTTTGATCAAACTTTATCTGGAGCAATTAGGAGAGATCACAATTGAATTGACCGGTGCAGATCTCTTGAAACTTGGTTTCAACCAGGGACCGCAACTGGGCCGCCTGCTCGATGCCCTTCTTGACGCGCGCCTTGATGGCAAAATAAGAACTCGTGACGATGAATTGGCATATGTTCGCGCCTACCCTGAGAGGGTGCGATAATCTAATTTTCGCTCAAGAACGGGACGATCGCTTGGAACACTTTCTCATACCTTTTATTGCTTCTTGCATTTTCAGCTTGCCGTTGTACAAGTATGCGGCGCCGCTGCTCAGCGGCGGCAAAGTTGCTTTGAAGCAAGCTTCGGTGCCGGGCTATATTGGTTTCGTCGCTTCAATTTCACTCTTGTTTTTTGTTTTGTATGTCGTCTGTGCCGTAGGCGGCGCAATACTTATAACGCCCTTCGTCAGCGGCTTCGTAAATACAGCCTCCGACAATGTAATGTTTTTCGTCAGCGCCGGATTTCGTCTTTTGATTGCGCAGCTAATATTTTTTGTGCTGACCTTGTTGGCCGGAAAAGTATTTGGCAAAACACTGAAAGTGGAAGGCACCTTTGCTGCCTGGAAAACAGCCTGGGCTCTTGGATTGGTCGTGGTGTTGAGCGACCTGGCAGTTACTTTGATATTGATGATGTTTGTGCCTGGATTTTACGAGATGCATTAGAGGCGATTGGGTGGCACTAAAATTGATACCGCCTGCGGTATTACCTCTATTTGCATCGGTGTAGTCCCGAAGGCGTCGCCGTCAATCATGGCGATTACTTCTTTGTGCTCTGGCGGCGCCGTTTCCTCTGGACCCATGAAGAAACTTTTGATAGACGAACCGATTGCTTGCAAACGAGTTTTCTTCGGTGGTCTTTGTATCACTTCCACTAGCAAAGAAGAAACTTTGCGAATGTAGTATGGTGCTTTGCCGCCGATAAATCCACCGGCAAAGCGGAATCCCAATTCTACATAGTCTTGAAATTCGGTTGGATTGAGAACGCAAAGATCCAAAAGGCCGTCGTTCAATTCCGCTGTGTCTGATAGTTTTCCCACGCCCAGATCGGAAATATTTGTGATGAAAACTCCTGCTGCCCTGACGATGAAGGATTCTCCCACGGTGGTCAATCTAAAGTTGACAGGCGGCAGCGCCAGAGTCTGAATCATCGAACTTGCATAGGCAAGCATTTTCCAGTTGACCTTTTCCTGGTGATCTGTGGAGATCACCGCGTCGGAAAGCGGTCCGGCCCCTGCAGCTACGCAGAAATACTCTCCGTTCATCACACCCAGATCAATAGGCATCGGTTTGCCGGTCATCAGCACACGAATTGCATCATCGAGCGGGTCGCCCAAAATGTTTTCTTCGTAAATGCCCAAATTGCGCGCCAGTTGATTGCCTGTGCCCAGAGGCAGAATTCCGACCGGAATGCGAGGCCGATAGCGTGCCACTGCCCCCAGTGCAAAACGCACGGTGCCGTCGCCGCCTGCTGCTACTACTAAATCAGGATGAGGCACATGGACAAACATTTCTTGCAGATCCATGCCGGGCCTTGTAGGCATCACGGTTACGGCATAGTCTGCTTCTTCGCAAAGACGGTGAACGATGGCGCCCAGCCACAGATCTGGTCCTACAGCTGTTCCGGCCGTTGGGTTGTATACGACTATGGCGTGTTTATGCATCTATTTGTGGTACTTTGCAACCATTCTTTACTTGGTCTTCACTTACAGGCAGCCTGTTTTGATAGGTAAAGAAAATTCTCACTCTCAATTTCGCATCGCTTTTGGGGAGAAGTCAATAGCCTATAAATAACACGGCCGCCTCTTTTCAAGACCTTGGCAGCTCTGAGTTCTCTCCATCTTTAATCGTGAATCTAAGAAGCCTTTCTGTTGCGGCTCGAACTGCTGTGATAACGTTGTTGAATGATTTCGTTTGACAATTAACACGATTTCAGTATTGTATTCGACACCATCCAAATTTCGCATTTTCCCAGATCCCTAAATTATAGGAAGGACGGCATCCATTGCCTGGAAGGAAGACCCATACGAGCGGGCTGGCTGCTCTCGCTGTAGTCGCGCTTGTCGCTTTGCAACCGATTGTGGTGGCACAACCTTGTGAAGCTCGTCAGAAATCTGAATGCCAGCACGCTGTTATTGAAGAAGTACACAACGGCAAAAGCTTCAGCGTCAGCCGCGCTTTGATTAAGGCGAAGCCTGATGAGGTCTGGCAGATTCTTACTGATTACAACAATGCTCACCGCACTTTTCCGATGATGAAAAAGTGCCAGGTTATTGAAGATCATGGCAATACCAAGCTCATGAAGCACATTGTTGCGCCCAGCGGTCTGATCGGCAGCTACGAGTACGTTATCGAATTGAAAGAGACCGATAAAAAGAGCTTGGAATGGAAACGCGTCAGCGGTGCCTTCAAAGATGTAGATGGCTGGTGGAAGCTCGAGCCTGTTGAAGGCGGACGCCACACCATGGTCACTTACGCCTCCTACGTAAATGGCGGAATCTTCATGCCGCAGGGCTTGATCAAGCGCCAGTTCCGCACTGATATGCCGCAGGTGATGGAACTTCTCACCAAGTCCGCTGAAGGCAACACCCAAATTGCTTCCAGGCGTGACGCATCGGCATCTCAGGCGCAGTAAGCCACTTGCCAGCCAGGTTTTGGGGCTCCTCGTAAGGGGAGCCCCATTTGTTTGGCTTGAGCCCCTCCGTTGCACTTCTTCTTAGGTTCGCCGCATGGGCACTATTCTTGTTAGAATAAAAAACTTGCGAATACGCATTTGAGGAGAGGTACCGAAGCGGTCATAACGGCGCCGTCTCGAAAGCGGATGGGCGAATAGCCACGTGGGTTCGAATCCCACCCTCTCCGCCATTTTTCGAACAATAAATGGAAAAACGCAGATTCGCTGGACTGAGTGGCGGTTTGCGGCTTTGGGCGTTTGATATTGAGGATTCATAATGCAGGTTGGGATTGTAGGACTTTCTGTTACAGGTAAAACAAGTGTTTTTAATGCCGTCAGTGGCGGCTCAGCTCAGGTTGGCGGGTTTTCCGGCAGTGAAGCCAATATTGCTGTTGTCCCTGTGCCTGATGAGCGCCAGTCCTGGCTTTCGGACCTCTACAAGCCGAAGAAAACCACTTTTGCCACCGTCGAGCTGGTGGATGTGGCTGGAGTTCAGGCAGGGCAGGCGAAAGAGGGCGGTTTTAGCTCGACAATGATGCAGAACTTGCGCCAGGTTGACGCGCTCGTTCATGTAGTCCGGGCTTTCGACAATCCAGCTGTGCCTCACCCGGAAGGCAGCATCGACCCTTTTAGAGATGCCGAATTATTTGAGTTGGAGCTCATAATTGCCGACCTCGGTGTTGTGGAAAAACGCCTTGAAAAAATCGACGCCGAAATCGGGCGCAAGAAAGGTCCTGAGAAAAACGCGCTCGAGCAAGAAAAAGAACTGCTCGCCAAATTCAAGGAAGAGCTCACTTCAGAAAGACCTCTGAGAACCCTCGAGCTTTCCGAAGAGGAACAGAAGCTGATTCGCGGCTATACATTTCTATCGCAGAAGCCGATGCTGATTGTGGCGAACATCGAAGAGTCCGATATCGGTAAAGACAAAATTGCCTCATTGGAAAAACTGCAAACGTTTGCCGGCAAAAAGGGCATTCCGGTTCTGACGTTCTGCGCAAAAACGGAGATGGAAATTGCCCAGCTCGATGAGGCGGATCGCGGCGAGTTTTTGACGGCTCTGGGCATTACGGAATCCGGCAGGGAAAAACTGATCAAGGCTGCATATCAGCTTCTGAAGCTTATAGCTTTCTTCACTGTGGGCGACGATGAAGTGAAAGCCTGGACGATCACCAGAGGAACACCGGCACAAGAAGCCGCACGCAAGATTCACTCCGACATCGCACGCGGTTTTATTCGCGCCGAAGTGGCACCATACGAATCAATTCGCAGTTTGGGAACGTGGAACAACGCCAAAGACAAAGGACAGGTTCGTCTAGAAGGTAAAGAGTATCCGGTTGCCGATGGTGACTGCATCAACTTCCGCTTTGCCATTTAGTGCAACCAATATTGGCTGAAGGGAATTTGCTTCGAAACCGCTTGAGACATGTTTTCAGGGCTTTTCTGCCTTGACATTTTTGCCCGTAGCCTTATAGTTTTGCCTAATTACTAAACAACTGCCAAAATGAGGCCAGTGACCGCCACGCAAGTGGTGAAACAGGTGGTTTTGTTTGTACCCGACTGAAATCGTCCAAAGCGAAGATAAACAACTGGCTGAATTCTTGAAGCTGGCCAAACCGCGCGCCGGTCGAGCCATGCTGGATTTGCTTGTCTGGTGCTGGGGGATGATGGTTTTAGGCATCGTGCCTTATCTTTTGCTGCCCAACATTTGGACGTTCTTGCTTGCCTTCGCATTCGTCACCTCCAGAATGGGTGCGCTTCTAGCCCTGGCGCACGATGCGCAACATGCAGCCTTTCTTCCCAGCAAAAGGTGGAACGATTTGATTGCTGCCTGGTTTTGCGCATATCCCGTCGGCTCTATTTTCGGCTCCTCTCGCGCCGTACACATGGCTCACCATAAGCTATTAGGGCAACCAGACGACCCCGATCGCAATTTCCATTTGGAAGACAACAAGTCGACTGCCAAGCAGTTTGTCGTGCACTTTGCGCGTCTGGTTTTTGGCGGGCAACTCTGGACGAGCATTATTGTGAATGGTTTGCTGCGCCCGATGAAGCGCGACAAGAAAGATGCTGAGACGGTCATTCTAGCGCGTACAGGGCATCCGGAAATACTGAATCTGGTGCCGGTGCAACTGGTGATTTGGGGCGCTCTGTGGTTGGCCTCCGGTCAATTCTGGCTTTATTTTGCTTTGTGGCTGCTGCCCATTTTCACAACAGGAACATTCCTTGGTTTCTTACGCGGTTTTGTCGACCATGCTCGCCTGAAGGAAGATCGAGACGGACCTATGGAAGGGCGTCTTGTCACTGTCTTGAAGGTGGGTCCCGTGGCGCGCTGGTATCTGGCACCTTTCGATTTCAAATATCACGCAGAACATCATTTGTTTCCCACCGTGCCGCATTATTGCCTCGAGGAATTGCACGAAATTTTGCAGAAGAATGCAGAAATTCGCCAGAATTATATTTGTCGCGACAGTTATGCGCAGTTCCTAAAAGAGTATTGGCACCAAATACGCTACCAGCCTGCAGCTATTTCTGAACAGGGCTGATTTGTGGTGCAGCCTGTTTTGAATGTGGTTAAGTGAGTTTCTGAACGAAGAACGGCAATTCAATGGCATTCGAGAAACTAAAGCATAAACGCGAATTGATCATCTCTTGCGCCTTACTGATTGTTCTCTGTTGTCTATTTGTCTATGCGGTGCTAATAGAACCGGCCATGCTGGTCGTGCAAAAACAGACGATCAAGGTGCCGCACTGGTCGTCTGGATTGAATCATTTGAAGGTGGCGGTGCTGAGCGATCTGCATGTTGGAGCGCTTCACATTACTGTTGAAAAACTGCATACAATTGTCCAGGAAGTGAATCAACAACAGCCCGATATCGTGTTTCTGCTGGGTGATTACGTAACAGGGCATGGTGGGCATACGTCGCTGAGGCCGGAAGCATTCGTGCACGAATTATCAGGTTTGACGGCGAAGTACGGAGTCTACAGCGTGCTCGGCAATCACGATTGGTGGTACAACGGTGAAGACGTTCGCGAGCACCTGGAGAAGGCGGGCATCATTGTTTTAGAGAACAATGCCGTTGAGGTTGAAATCAAAGGCGAATCTCTGTGGGTCTCCGGACTGGCGGATTTGTGGACTAGAAGGCCTGACATAAAAATGGCCATGCTCAATGTTCCTTCTACCGCTTCCTGCGTAATGCTAATGCACAATCCGGACATGTTTCCTGAGGTTCCTAATTCCGTCAGCCTTTCTTTAGCTGGGCACACACATGGCGGTCAGGTTGCTGTGCCTTTCTTTGGGCCAATCATCGTGCCCAGTCAATTAGGCAGTCATTTTGCTCGTGGACTGGTAGTGCAAGAGAATAAGCATTATTTTGTCACGTCCGGAATAGGCACAAGCATTCTTCCCGTGCGCTTCGGAGTGCCGCCTGAGATATGCATCTTGGACCTTTGCAGCAACTAGAATTCTTTTGTTATCTTTCCGGTTTTGATATTTACGTAATACCAATTCTTTGTGGCAGTATGTGAATTATCAGGTCCGTCATTCACCACTTCATAAACATGAATGACGTACGCGTCCCCTTCTTTTCTGTCGAAATCAATCGCGGGTTTGGCGATTTTCGATTTGGACACATCCCTGAAAAATGCCTTCACTTCAGGCATTTGCATGACGCGGTCGACAGCGCCTTGCTCGGTCATCTTGCCTTTCGCAGAGCCCATTGTTCGTTTTTTGGCCGTAATACTTGACGTTTTCGCTTTGGATATTTCGGTATCTTTTGCTGTTGCGATGCCGGACACGGAAAGTGAAACATACGCTGCTGTGGCCACGACCATTAGCATTCTAAAGACCGCCGAGTAGTCAGTGTTCTTGCCGCGCATAAAGTTCTCCCTAGCTAAACTGCCTCAGTTTTGCCTTGCCCTGGTCAATGATAGCAGCTAGCTTTTCCTGGCCAATTTCTTCAATGCTTGTCGCTTTTTCTATCGGCGAAAAGACTTCATTGTAGAAGGACTCGTCATTGATAAGCTCATTCCAGTTCGGCAGTTTGTCCCATTCGCCGTCGTTTAAACCAAGCAAGAATCTGGCTCTGAATGGGTCTACGCCTTCCATTTCGAAAGCGGCAACGCGCAAGTCGCGTCCAGAACCAGTATCGAAATAAGCAGTACCGGAGCGATCGACATCTACGTCTCCGTAAATGTCGAATTTCTTGATCAAGTTTTGCGCTTCTTCAATATATGAGTCGTGAACGCGTTTGCCGCGCTCCGTAAGCTTGTAACTGGCGGTCTTTACGTCGATTTCGATGAATTGTTCTTTTTCACCCCAGGCGATTAAAGTTTCCAATTCAGGATTGTCTTTGGTGACATCAATCGGCGAGCCTATGGAAATTTGGTGGATAAACATTGCGCGTGCCAGTGCTTCCATCAGATTTTCTGCATCTTCTGCACTGTAGCCTGTGCCACTCTGAGCCGGTTCCTGAGGTGCGGGCGCTGTCTGCATTGACTGTGCGGCCTGTGCCGCCGGCGCTGCCGAATCGCTGGCCACTAGATCGAGACGGTAGTATTTCATTCCATCTCGCTCTGACATTGCAAAAGCGTTTTTCAACGGTGCATCCGGATCGATTTCCTTGCCGTTGGCTTTGAAACTGGCAGTCTCCTTAATGAACATGCCCTGATCATCCTTGCCGAAGATGAACTGCTGGAGCGCCTTTAGCTCATCGGCTTGCCCGGAGGGAATCATCCCTCGGTCAATCAGCTGATCGATATCTTCAGCACCAATCACATCGAAAACTACATCAATTGCATTTTGATTGGCGGTAGCTTCGTCGAGAGTCAGAACACAGGAATGATTTTGCCCGGTGTCCGAAAGCCTGAGTTGATATTGCATTATTAGCGTCTCCGTCCGCCGAATCCGCGCATTCTGAATCCACCGCCGCCCAGGGAGCCGGAAGAGCGTCTGCCGCCCCAACTAAAGCCCGAGCTAGAGGTGCTGGATGATGGCGTGCTGCCCAGTGATGAAGAAGAAGAGCCGCCGAACCAGCTTCTTTTCTTGTCGGTAGAACTGGAGGAAAAACCGGAGCCGAAGGAATTCTTGCTTTGCAAACCGCTGCCGTCAGTTTTCGATTTGAAGCGCGAGAAGAAGCCCTGATTGGCTGTTCTTTGCGTCGAATAGTCGGGCGAATTGCGGTAAGTGGTTCTGTAGCTGCTGAGCGTGCCCATGCGATCGTAGGGCGTGTAATAGCGACCACCCCACATGTTCATCATGTGCGAGAACATCATCATCTGGATGAAGGGATTGTCGAGAATGCTGCGGTGCCCCTCGTAGTGAGTTGTACCGTCGTAATTGGCCACGCGGTAGGGCATGTCGTTTTTGACTACATCCCCGGTTTGCTCGATGGAGAAAAGCTTCTGGTCGTCTTTTTGATAGCCGGGCTCTTTCTTGTTGTCGATGTAGCCGGTCACGACAAGCTTGTTGTTTTCGCGTGTGGCGTCAATGGAGACGACATCCTGTCCCTCGTAAATCTCATTGACTCGTTTTTCAAACGCTGCCATCCAGGACTTGAAATCGCTGCCTTTCGACTCGAAAAATGCTTTTTGAACCTCGTCCAGGTTGATCTTGCTGGATTGAACCTCAATCTGCGGCTGATTCGAGACGTAATGCTCGACATTCGATCTGGCGCAGCCCGTGACCGTCAGAGCGATGCAGAGGACGCCAAGGATGCTGAGGCAACGTTTCATTTGGATACTCCAAAACTAGTACAACTTCACTATAACAACGTGCCCAGGGCAAAACGGCTGAAGGTGCCCGCTGGTGGGGCTTTTAGTGCTTTAGTGCTACACAATAAATTAGCAATTGTGGCGGCATCAAAACCGTGTCATTTGTCTCTCCACGTGCGGCTCACCGAAACGGGTAGCTGTCTGCACTACGATGCCTGAAACCATAACCCGTCCTTGCGGCTGCGAATTTAGTTGACAAAGTCAACTAAATCATTGACACTGTCAAGTAGTTTCCTTGCGGAGGTTGTTCGCATGAATTCGACTATTGCCGGTAGATTAGAACGCCGTATTGAGGATGTTCGCAGCTTCAATCGCTTTTATACAAAACGCATTGGAGCATTGAGCGAGAGTTATTTGAACAGCCAATTCTCTTTGGCAGAAACGCGAGTTTTGTATGAATTGGCGCACAAAGAAGAATGCACAGCCAGGGATTTGAGCCGCGACCTGGACATGGACGCCGGGTATTTGAGCCGCATCTTGCGAGTCTTTGAAGAAAACGGCTTGATCAAGCGTGTGTCATCTAAGCAGGACGCCAGGCAGCAACTGATAGTCCTGACTGCTAGGGGACGCAAGGAGTTTGCCCCCTTGAACAAGGGCGCGTATGACGGTGTTGCTGAGCTTTTGCAGCCACTGCCTGATGGCGTGCAAGAGGATGTGACGGCGGCGATGGGAGTGATCCGCAGAGCGCTCGGCGATAGCGTTGCCAGAAGCAATTCTTATTTACTGCGTTCGCCCAGACCGGGCGACATGGGTTGGGTGATCTATAGGCATGGAACGCTCTACTGCCAGGAATACGGATGGGATGAGCGATTTGAAGCGCTCGTTACAGGCGTCGTTGCAGATTATATGAAACATCACGATCCAGCCCGCGAATCTTGTTGGATTGCTGAGAAAGATGGAAAGAATGTCGGCTGCGTTTTTCTGGTTCGTCATTCTGACGAGATTGCCAAACTGAGGCTGCTCATTGTCGAACCTGAGACGCGTGGATCTGGCATTGGTGCGCGTTTAGTAGAAGAGTGCATTCGTTTTGCCAGGCAGTCCGGTTACAAAAAAATGCAACTGTGGACGAACAGCTGTCTGCACTCCGCGCGCAAAATTTATGAGCGTTTTGGTTTTCAACTTATCGAAGAATCGCCGCACGATATGTTCGGAGAAAACCTGATTGGACAGACGTGGGAGTTGGTTCTCTGACACTGTTTAAGCCGTGTCGGTTGTCCGGAGCGAAGACCTGCCACGCATCTTCTTTGCGCAGAATAACCGACTCGGCTGACAGCGACGTTAGCGAGCTCGCCGATGCGGGCGCGTGCAACGCAGAAATTTCAAGGGCGCGTGCAACGCGCCGGCTACGGCAGGGACATTAGCGAGTAGGATTGTCCCCGATATGAACGTTTTTGATATTGTGCTGCTTCCAAATGGCGCGTTTATTGCCATTGAGCGTATTGTTTTCGACGCGTGAATCACTGACTCCGCCATTGTGCGATTCTCCACCGCCCAGGCTGATTCCGGCAATGTGACTGCGCTCAATGCGGTTGCCCGTCAGGTTGATGCGTGTCGTGTTCAGTCCTCGATGTTCCGACGCCAATTCGACTCCATAGTTCGAATCAGTGACGACATTGTCCCTGATATTCACATCGCTGCCGCCGTCAACATAAATGCCTGCCGCAGATTTCCTTTTGTAGGCAGGGTTTGTCGATGAGTCGATATTGTGAACTCGGTTGCCGGCAATTAGTCCATGGCGAGGCCGATCGGTTCCTTTCTTGCCTGTGCCTTCGCCGCCTATTACATCAATGCCGATATTGTCGCAGTCTCTGACTGTGTTTCCAATGATTTTGAAACCGTCAACATTGCCATTGATGACGACTGCTTCGCTCTTGCCGAGTTTCATATTGTGGACGCGATTGTCCTGAATGACGACGTTCTTGATTGGCTGTGCGCTGTCTCCGTAGATAGCTATGGCATGGGCATTTTTGCTGCTCTTAATATCGTGAATATTGTTGTTGATTATTCTGATATCACTGCTTGCTCCGTCCACTTTGATCGCCGTCGGGGTGTCTCCACCTGTGGCGTTTTTAATTTCGAATCCATCGATGGTTACGTTCTTGCGACCTGAGATGCTGATGATTCCATCGTCTACAGATTTGCCCCCCATATCCAGGACGGCATTTCCATTTCCTTTCAGGGTGATACCATCCTTCTTTATATCGAGTTTTTCTCGATAGACGCCGGCGGCGACATTTATGACTGCACCGGCCGGTGCGCTGTCGATAGCGCGCTGAATGCTTTCGCCCGGCTGCACGTTCACTTGCGGTCGGTCGGCAACTTCACTATTGCTGGCTCTTACATAATTGTCTGAGCCCGCGCTTTTCTGGACTGCTTCCAGCCGATTGGCGGTAAAGTCCTCGGACAGCTTCAACCGCGCTTCTCTGGCGTGGTCGGTCAATTGGGGATGAGACGGAAAGACTTCGTAGGAATTGTTGTCGGACAACTTGTGCACCTCAGGGGAAGTTAATGCACTAAGCAACGCCAGAATAAGCTTTCATACGTGATTCGATCGTGAAGCATATTGGGGCGCGCGAGAGAGGAAACTGGCACCGTTGACCATAACCTAACACTGAGGAGTAACAAGATAATAACGAGCTAGGAAGTGCGTGCCCGCTTGTGATTTAGACGCCGATATTGTGCAGGTGCGAAGCAGCCGGCCAGGTATGCCAGTAAATACGGAAAAGCCTTCTTCTTCAACACATTTATGCCGTCTTGGAAGTGCTCATCGAGCAAATGGTGGCGCTGTTCTCTTAGTGGTTTTTCGAATAAATCGAGAAGCCTAGCCAGATTTGGGAGTTTGCGCAGAAGAAATCCGTGCAACTTATCTTTCAACCAGGCTTTGCGGCGTTCTGAAATCATCTTTTATCCTCCTGCCCACCTTGCATCGCCAGGTTTTCCATGCCGGTCAAGGGAAAGAGGACTGTATCTATTGATTGAACGACGCCGTTGCGGCAAAGGATATCCGGCTTATTGACCAGCGCACCGCCTACAGAGACGGTCTTGCTATTGCTGATATTGGTCATTAGGAATTCGCCGCATAGTGTCCGCAGGGAGTCGAATTTGATTTCGGAGGTCAACACTTTCCTGGGGACGATGTGAAATTTAACGACGGTTTTCAGACGCGTTTTGTCTTCAAAAAGCCTTGTGAATGCATCTTTCGTAAGGCTTGCAAAAGCCCGGTCATTGGGCGCAAAGACTGTGTACGGTCCAGGCTCTGTCTCCAGGGTCTTATCCATACCCGTGTCTTTCAATGCCGAGAGGAAGAGACGGAAATTGCCTTCCCGCTTCATTTTTTGGACAATATTATTGGGAATCGTCTGGCGCGCCGAAGCAAATGAATAATGGGAATGCTGGAGCGCTGAGCCCGGGGCAGGCAACAGCATGGGCGTTACAAGACCTAAGCTGACTATTGCAAACGCCAAGCTATCTAAACCTTCGATTTTTAACATATTTGCCTCCCGTGCTGCTTTCAGGCTTCAGGCAGCCATGATAAGACCGGGGTAGGTTTTGTTTTGTTCCAGGCGGTATTATTGTGTATCGATCCAAGCCCGTATAGCTTTCAGAGCCTTTTGAAGGAAAGATTCTTATGCAGCTGGAAACCCCCAGATTGATTTTGCGTCCCTGGAAAGATTCGGATTTGGAACCTATGGCTGCGCTGAATGCAGATTCACAGGTTATGGAATTTTTCCCAAATGTAATGACTCGCGAAGAGACGGCCGCCATGATTGAGCGCATAAAGGCTCGCTATGCATCGGACGGCTTTTGCTTCTGGGCCGCTGACGAAAAGGAAACAGGAAACTTTATAGGCTTCATCGGACTGGGTCGTCCATCTATTGAGGCACACTTCATACCCTGTGTTGAAATTGGCTGGCGGCTGGCGCACGCCTACTGGGGAAAAGGCTATGCACCTGAAGGCGCGCAAGCCGTATTGAAAGACGGTTTCGAGCGTATTAACCTGGACGAAATCGTGGCTATGACTTCTGCAATTAATGCCAAATCAATTCGCGTTATGGAAAAAATTTCCATGCACCGCGATGCAAAGGATGACTTCATGCATCCTATTTTTGAAGATGGACATCATCTAAAACCGCACGTTCTCTATCGAATCACTGAGAAAGAGTGGCGTCAGAAGTTGTAAACAGCGTCCCTTATGCTTTTCGTGGACGCACTACTTCAACTGAGCATTTAGCATTGTCCACTACGGCCCGTGCTACGCTGCCGAGGAAGTGCTCCAGGATGCTCTTGTCGCGGTCATGAGCACCGATCATGATCATGTCAGCTCCCCAATCCTGAGCAATTTGGATAATGCAATTGCGCACGTGCCCTTCAAGCACATGGTGCTCCACCAATGCTACGCCTGTTTTTTCTTTGATTTCACTGGCATAACTGGCGGTAAGTTTTTCGAGCTTGGCTTTCTGAGCGGCATACATTTGCTTATGGGCGGCGTCAATTTCCGGGTCTTTGAATACCTTGGAATGAACGATTGATTTTGGCTCTTCCACTACCGCCAGCACTTGAAAAACGGTTGTCGGCAACCAGGTTCTGGATATGACCTCGTCAATGACAGCTCGTGCACTGGGCGAGTCGTTTACGGCTAGCAAGAAGCGAGTTTCCACCTCGGATGGAAGTTTTTTGCGTTCTTTCATCTCTGTGGATGCTGAGGTGATGTAATTGACTATTTGCACCGAGCTGGGCGCATGATTGAGTACGCCGGCGGCAACGCTGCCGATACTGCTCACGTCGAAGGTTGGTTGAACAGGATTCAATTCTTCGCTGACAGTTAGAACCAGGCTGTCTTCATTGTAGCCAGAGGCTCCGCGTGCTCCCATGACAATTAGGTCGGCCCGCCATTCAACGGCATCACGGACAATGATTTCAGCTACGTGCCTTTGGCTTTGTTCTTTGTAGTCGGTGGAGACTTTCTCTTCACCAAATTTTTCTGCAACCTGCTGTCTGGTCTTCGTCAGCACGTCGCTGATGTCTGATTCCAGTGCCTTGTAGGCTGTGCTGGCCATGGCATTAATGTTGCCCAGAGCCCCTATGGACGTAAAATTTGGGCAGACAGTGACAATTCGCACTTCGGAATTAGGAGGCCATGACTGACTCAAAAATAAGTTGACCGCATTATCGGAATGGCAAGAACCATCAATTGACAACAGTATTCGCATGTTAACCCTGGTAGAAACGGTTTTGACCAAATTTTTCAACATAATATCTTATTTTGGACAAGAGCGATTCTTAATCAGTGCAAGAACATGATTATTTTGCGAGAGTCTCTCGAAAAATATTGAAGACTTGAAGTTGAAACTACGAATCAACTGGCTTGCGAAAAACAACACCCATATTCGATGTCTGACCGGTAGCCTTCTTTATCACCATGTCAGTTGCGGCGAAAAAACCATTTCTTATCAGATTGCCCGTGTTTGTCTTAGCCCAGTCGATGGGAGGGAAGAGCGGATCAGCGAATGGTTTCAAAAGCGGATTTGCTTTCATCAAGGAATGCATTGTCCAAACCCAAAAAATTGCGTTGGGCTGAAACTCCAAATGAAGCAGTTCAAAGTTTGTTAGTTTTGCCAATTGTCCGACTGATTTTGGATCGTAAAAGACCCAATGTCTGGGAAAGTGATAGGCGACCCAGTGCTTATTCTTGAAGAATTTTGCATCGACTGAATCGATATTGGGTGTCCAAAACCAGAAGATGCCTCCCGGTTTCAAAATGCGGTGTACTTTTTGCGCGAAGGCTTTCGGATCGGGAACATGTTCGATTACATGGCTGGCCCAAACAAAATCGAAATAGTTTTCCGGCAATTCGACGTCCTCGAAGCGACCAGCGTAAGCCTGATGTCCTGCGGCATTTGCTTTGGCTATTGCTTCACTATTCATGTCCACACCATAAGTCTCAACTTGTCTGGTGCGAACTTTTTTGAACCAATTTAGAATATGCCCGTCTGCACAACCAATGTCCAGTATGCGCACCGGGTCCGGTGCGGTGACGAAGAGCAGGCATGCTTCCAGACCCTTCAATATTTGCTGATAGCGATACTTGTAATAGAAGTTCTGGCGCTGGTTTTCGTCATAGCCTTCTTCAAGGCTGTAAGCGTAATAATTGGCTGGGTAGATTGTGGAAAGTTCGGATATATCGGGACGAGGGTTTAGGTAAGCGAGCCCGCAATTGTGACAGCGGACAACATTGAAAACGTCGTCCGTCGTGTTGTTGTATTCATGCTCGCTGCCGGTCGTAATCAGCTCGGCATCAATCGAGCCGCAATTATTGCAGCTGGTTTCGACTTTCTTGATGTCGGACTTCATGGTCTGCCTTCAGGTTTTTCCAAACGGTGTTTATGCTTTTTCCCAGGTTGGACCTTCGGCGGTATCCATGACGCTGATTCCTGCTTTCGCCAACTCATTGCGAATTAAGTCCGACGTCTTGAAGTCCTTGTTGGCACGGGCATCTTGACGCAATTGCAAGAGCAAAGCCAAAACCTGTTCGGTGGAATTTCGGTCTACTTCTTTTCTGGTATCAGTAAGAGTAAACCCAAGTGCACCGGCATAGTCTTTCAATGCTTTTGCCCAGAGTTTTCTTTCGGCAGCATCCTTGGAAGCGGAGATTTTGTCGGCAAGCCCGAAGAGATGCGATACGGCAATGGCTGTGTTGAAGTCGTTGTCCATTGCCTCGACGAATTGATTGTGAAATTCGGCGAGCATTTTGTCGTTTTTATAGATTTCGGCAGCCTTTTGATCGAAGCGATATTGCTTCGATGGAGAAAAACCGCCGCCGTTTTCTTCCGCATCCGCAAAGAGTGAGGCGCGTAGAAGGCGCATCGATGCCTGCTTGGCGCCATTCATTGCTTCTTGGCTGAACTCAATCGGATTTCTGTAATGCGTTTGCAGAATGAACAGGCGAAGGGTATCTGCCGAATATTCTTTCAGCAGATCGCCGATGGTTTTGAAATTGCCCAGTGACTTGGACATCTTTTCTTCGCTGACATTGATGAAGCTGTTATGCAACCAGTATTTTGCCAGCGGCTTGTCGTGCAGCGCTTCGGATTGCGCCTTTTCATTTTCGTGATGGGGGAAGACGAGGTCTTCACCGCCGCCATGAATATCGATTGTTTCTCCGAGCACCGAATTGATCATTGACGAGCACTCCAGGTGCCAGCCTGGACGCCCAAATCCCCAAGGGCTTGTCCATCCGGTTTCACCCTCACCGGAGGAGACATGTTTCCAGAGCGCGAAGTCGACAGAGTTACGTTTCACTTGTTTCAACTCATCTTGTGAGCGAACTTGCTCTCTGGCACCGACGATCAGATCGTCGATGTTTTTCTTGCCGAGTTTGCCGTAGTCCTTGCATGCGGCAACATCGAAGTAGACATCCCCGCCCGATTCATAGGCCTTGCCTTTTTTGACGAGCTCCTCAGCCATTTGAATCATCTGCTGCAGATACTCTGTTGCGCGCGGCTCGATGTCCGGTGGAGCTACATTGAGCGCGTGCATGTCTGCCCAGAATTCGTAGAGGAAATGGCGCGCCAATTGGTCCGGGCGGATCTTCAATTCTTTGGCCCGGTTGATTATTTTGTCGTCTATGTCCGTGATATTGCGCACGAAGGTGACCTGGTAGCCCGCGAAGCGCAGATAGCGCTGAATTACGTCCCAGACGATCTCCTTGCGAGCATGCCCCAGATGGCTGGAGTCATAGACTGTCGGACCGCAAGCGTAGAGACTAACCTTGTTGCCGTTTAAAGGGACAAATTCTTCTTTCTTGCCGGTGAGCGTGTTGAATACTTGAATGGATGACATGATGCTTCTCGCTTTCTTATTTCTGCCTACGTGTCGTTTGTTAGGCGCACGGACAGAGAATGTCTTCCAGTCGGGCTTTCACGCGTTCCGGTCCAAGTATCGAGATGATCGAACCAAGATCCGGTCCCTGCACTTTGCCGGACAGTGCGGCGCGCAGAGGCCAGTAAAGGTCTTTGCCTTTCAATCCCAATTCTTTGCCGAGGTTGTCCACAACTGCCTTGCAGCCGGCATGATCGCCGAAGGGCAAATCGCCTAAGTGTTTCAAAGTTGCTTCCAAAACTTTGACGGCGGTGTCTTTTGAAAGAGCCTTTTCTTTCAATTCGTCGTTGATGTCGAGTTTTTTAGCGAAGTAAAATTCCGACGCCGCCATGATTTCAGAAAGCATCGTCAGACCGTCGCGGACGCTGGCGACAATTTCTTCTACTTCCGCATTCGTATATGACTCGGTTTCAAGCAGCGTCAGATAAGGCCTGGCACGCTCGGTAATCAGTTCGAGCGGCAGCGAGCGAATGTAGTGGCTGTTGTACCAGTTCAATTTCTGAACATCGAATACAGCCGGGCTCTTGCTGATTTTGTAGAGATCGAACATGTCAGCCGCTTCCTGGAGCGTGAAAAACTCCTTGCCGTCAGGCAAAGTCCAGCTCATAGCGGCCAGATAATTGACCATCGCTTCCGGCATGTAGCCGTCTCGGCGATATTTGTCTATGTGGACCGCTTCTCCGTGCTTGCGCTTGGACAGTTTGGCTCTTTCAATGTCGAAGATCAAAGGCGCATGTGCGAACTCCGGCACCTGGTGGTTTAAAGCTTCATAGAGCAAGATTTGTTTAGCCGTGTTGTGGATGTGGTCTTCGCCACGAATGACGTGCGTCATCTTCATGTCGATGTCGTCGACCACTACTGCAAAATTGTAGATTGCTATGCCGTTCGACTTGACGATCACCATGTCGCCGCCCAGATCGGATGCTTCGATGGCGATTTCGCCCTTGATGTTGTCGTGCCAGGAGACCACCCGCGGTTCTTCAATTTTGAAGCGGATCGAGGGGATACGCCCTTCGGCGACAAATTTCTCCACTTGTTCTGTGGTCAGATGTCTGTGGCTGTTGTCATAGCGATGGGCGGCGCCGTCGTCCTTTTGGGCTTCCTTCATGGCCGCCAATTCTTCCGGCGTTTCATAAGAGAAGTAAGCAAAGCCTCTATTAATCAGCTTGTTGGCTACTTCCGTGTAATGGTCGATTTTTTGAGTCTGCTTGTAAGGTGCATACGGTCCGCCGATATCCGGACCTTCGTCCCAGTTGAGTCCGAGCCACTTGAGCCCGTCGATAATGTCCTGAGTGTAATTTTCCTGAGAGCGTATTTCGTCGGTGTCTTCCAGACGGAAAATAAAGGCGCCTTTATTGCGTTTGGCATACAGATAGTTGTAGAGCGCCGTTCGGGCCGTGCCCAGATGCAGGTGCCCGGTTGGGCTGGGCGCGATTCGAACTCTGACCGATGGGGGCACGAGGGGCACGATGACTATCCTTTTGATGCTGCTCTTGACGCTGTATGGCGACCGCCCGCAGGCAGTGAACACTGCATTTTACCAAAAATGCCCTCAAAACCCCATAGGGCTTGGCACTTGAGCGATTCTATCTGCGCCTGTTTTAGATAAAAACCTCTGCTTGAGCCGGTTTTTACCCGTTACAAAACGAAAATCGGACCTTTAGCCCGACTGTGGCGCAGGTTGCCGCCTCAAACAAAAGTGCCCCCTTATGGGGGGCCCTTCCGCGTATCGTTCCCGTAACTTGTGAAGGCTTTACCTAACAGGCTGCTGCCAATTTCCGCACCTTCGAGACCTGGCCTTGCTCGAAAAGACGGACCAAAAATGCCGCCCGCTGATTCTCTTCGATCAATCTCAGTTGATCGCGTGTCTCATCCTGTCTCATTTCCATTCTGCTCTTGAGTAGTTTTGCAAAAGAATTGACGGCTTCTCTTCTTTCCATCTGTAAAACCTCTTGGGCTAGGAGCGGGGTGGGGCGCAGCGGTTTGATGGGTTCAATATAGCCTTCCATTCATAACGAATTCATGACATAAGTTTGGCGTTTTTGGGTCGCCGGATTAAGCCTGGGCTGAAAAAGTCAAAAGCCCCAAAGGCGGGGCTTTTTTAGTGCTTTGGTGAGGAGACCCTTTAGTTGCGCAAGCAATTAGCGTCTCGGTTCTGGAAGTTTGGCCAGGTCGAACAAGCGAAGCAATTGGCGGGCACTTTGCTGCTGATTCCATCTTTTAATAAGTTCGTGGGTGCTGATGTTGTTCTTGCGCTCTTTCAGTTGTGTGAGTCTGGAAATTTGGTCTGTGTGGGAGCGATTGAGCATTTGAGGACCTCAATTTAGTCGTAGCACGGGCGAAGCCTGACGTTATGACTTTAGGTTCAAAAAGTGATAAGGGCGTGATCATAGCCTGAAAGAATGAGGGCATTTGATTAAATCGAGCCGAAACCTGGAAAAGGTCTAACCGGCGGCCGCTAACTGTTTGATTTTCAGATTCTGCCTCTTTTCGAACAGGCGACCCAGGAAGGTGGCGCAGAGGTCTTCTTTTGCCATTTTTTGGACTTCAACCACTTGCCCCTGTTCGTAAAGACGTACCAAAAAGGCGGCGCGTTGGTTGTCGGCGATCAGCTTCAGCTGCTCGCGCTCTGCATTTTGTCTCATCGATTCTCTGATCTTGAAGAGTCTGGCAAAGGAATTGCTGGAATTTTCCATTGATTTAGAACCTCTGGGGTTAGAAACGGGGTGGGGAAGGAGGGCTGGTGACTCTTAATCTAATGGCTCGGTTGGACATCGGCTGGACAACAACTAAATGAAACCACAAGTTTTTAAAATAATTTTGAAATCTCGTGATTGCCAGCCTGTCTGATGTTTGCCGGGGTTGCCTGATGAAATACAGTCTAGGGGGCAGATATGACTAATTCGGGACCAGAATCGGGCTAATTTGGGTCAAAGCATTACATGTGATTACGGGTAAACAAAAAGAGCGTCCCTGTGGCTATTAGCCTTAAGTAGATAAGAGTAAGTAGATGGCAAGGATCTGTGTCATAGAAGACAACCCCGATCTGGCCAATATGGTCAGGACATTTCTTTTGTTTGAACATCACACAGTAGAAACCATTGGCCATGGCGGTGAAGCCCGCGATCATTTGAAGACTTTCGAATATGACCTGATTATTCTTGATTGGGAATTGCCGGAAGTCTCAGGCCTCGAGATTTTGAAACAGTATCGCGGCCGGGGCGGGCAATCGCCGGTCTTGATGCTGACAGGCAAAGACGATGTGGAAGACAAAGAACAGGGGCTGGATGGCGGCGCCGACGATTATTTGACCAAGCCATTTCACATGAAAGAACTGGGTGCGCGGGTGCGTTCTTTGCTCAGGCGTCCGGCTGCCGTAAAAGAGAATGTATTAAAAGCCAAGAACATCACGATGGATCCGGTCAAGTATCGCGTTCATAAAGATGGAGAAGTGATTACGCTCGTGCCCAAAGAGTTTCAATTGTTGGAATTTCTCATGCGCCACCCCAATCAGGTTTTTACTTCCGAGGCGCTCTTGAATCGAGTTTGGCCGTCTGCCTCCGACTCGACTGCAGAAGCGCTCCGGACAACGATGAAGCGCTTGCGCAAAAAAATCGATGAAGGTGGGGAGATTATTAAAACCGTTCATGGTGTCGGATACATTTTAGAACTTGAACAGTGAAAAAGGGCTGAGCGGATTGAAGTTGAGCCACCAGGGATGGTTGCTCATGTTTTGCTTCGTGATTGTCGAAATTGGTCTGGTCGGGGCCCAGGGTTATCTTTTGCTTCAGGCAGAAAAAGATGCTATACGAGCCGAACACGTGAAGGAAATTATTGGTAAAACCAATCATCTTGTGCAGGTGGTTTACGATACCGGCACATCGGTCATGGAGTATGCAAAGTCTAAAGACGAAACCATGGCGACCAGATATCAGAAAAATCGAAATGAGACCATTGAAATACTTGCCTGGCTGAAAGACGCTCTAAAAGACGATCCTGAGAACTTGCTTTTGCTTAATCGCGTCGATGGAAATTTGCAAATCGGAATGAACACGATGGATAAGATTAAGCAAGCCATCGATACCGAACCACTATTTGTTGCTGCACGTTATGGAATGCGTGAGAAAAACAAATTGCAGCCTACCTTTGACGCGCTGGTCAGGGACTTGCTTTCGCTCGTCCGGGCGCAGCGAAAAATCGAAGAAGAAAGTCCGAACGCACAGCGAAACCAGAGAGAATTGCAGAAGAATGCGCTGATCGTTGGACTGGTGGCAAATGTGGTGCTGGCTTTTGCCGGTGTTGGTTGGTTTGCGCAAAAACTGGCCTTGAGATTAAACGTTCTGGTTGAAAATGCGCGCAGGATGAAGTCCGGAGATGAACTGAATAAGCCGTTATCCGGTAATGATGAAATTGCTGCCCTGGATTCCACTTTTCACGAAATGGCCTTTATTTTGAGGCTGAAAGAGCAACTTCTCAAAGAAAGCGAAGAGAGAGTTCGCTCAATCATTGAAAAAATTCCGGTCGGGCTTTTGGTTTTTACTGAAAAAGGAATTATTGAATTCGTCAACCCGACGCTTGAGGCGATGTTCGATCAATCCGGTGAAACACTGATTGGACAAGCGCTTGCTTCGCTTGTGGTTCGTTCGCAAACGGTGAGCGAAGAAGAATTTGCCGCGCAATTGAAAGAAAAAGCTCTCGATCGAATTTTTGAAATTAATTGTCTGAAAATAGATGGACAGCAGTTTCCTGTGGAATTTTCCATGACCGATTTTGAAACCAAAGACGGTCCCAGACGTTTGGGCATTCTGCTTGATGTGTCGGAACGTCAGGAAGTGCAACGCATGAGGCAGGCTTTTGTTTCCATGGTCAGCCATGAATTGCGAACGCCACTGACTGCGGTATCAGGCTTTCTGGCCTTGCTGGAAATGGGGGCATTTGGCGATCTGCCTGCCGCCGTTACTGAACAAGCAGGGAGGGCCGAGGCCAATGTTGGCAGGCTGATGAAACTGATTACTGATTTGTTGGATCTCGAAAAAATGGACTCGGGCACCCTCAATGTTTCGAAAGCTAAATGCGAATTGGAGAAAATTTTGAAGGCGGTTGACGAGTCATCCCGCACTTTTGCCGACAGCAAAGGCATCAAGCTGGACATCGAACTGGTTAATGGCAAAGGTGACTGTGAACTTTATGCCGACCAGGACAGAATTGTGCAGGTTCTTGTCAACCTGATTTCCAATGCGGTGAAATTTTCGCCGCCGGACGGAACCGTGACGGTCAGTCATAAATTCGATGATGAAATGGTGGAGATGCGAGTCAGAGATGAAGGCCGCGGCGTGCCTGCCAAATACAAAGAATTGATTTTTGAACGCTTTCAACAAGTAGAGGTTTCCGATGCCAAACAAAAAGGCGGCACCGGTCTTGGTTTGGCAATCTGCAAAACCATCGTCGAAATGCACGGCGGCACGATCGCCGTCGACAGCGAAGAAGGAAAAGGCAGCACTTTCTGGTTTCGCATCAAGCGAAATTTGTAGGGGCGACGCCATGCGTCGACCGGTTTCAAACTTTAGTGAAGAACTACACAGTCGACCATAGCCACGCCGGACGAGATCATGTTGAGCTGTTCGGCGGCGCCGCGTGAAAGGTCGATGATGCGATCGGCAACAAAGGGTCCGCGATCGTTAACTGAAACGACACAGGAATTGCCGGTTCTGCGATTGGTTACCAAGAGCTTAGTTCCAAAAGGCAAACTTCTGTGCGCTGCAGTCAGTCCCATCTGGTCGAAACGGCTGCCATCGGCGGCGCGTCGGCCGTGGAATCTGCCGCCGTACCAGGAGGCAGCGCCACTAAAAATCGCTTTTCCGGCCGCTTTCAATTGAGAAAGGTCTGGCTGCTCATTAGCGACTTTTGGATATCCGGTCGGTAGTTGGGTAGCACCCAGGGCCTCACGGATGGCATTGACGAGCTTCAGGCTGGCTTCCATTGGATTGCCGGAGGCAGCTTTTTGTCCGTCCACAGATTCGGGAACTTCAAACTTAATGGCCACTGTGCCGTCGATTTTGATCACCGCATAGTCTCCTTCCTTTGCAGGCAGGATTTTTTCGGGGTCGATCTTATCGTTTTCAAAAATATCTTCTATCTGTTCGGCGACATCTTCTGCTTTGTCTGAAGCATCACCATGATTGGTTGTGCCGCGATACATAAGCAGATCCTTGCCGTTGACTGTGACGGCTGCACACTTCTGATCGCTTTCTTCCCATACGTTGGCGTTAACTTCCGGAGCAATTTCGGCAGCCATACAAGAAGTGGCACTGGCGGCGCCCAATCCGAGGGCGGCAACTGCGCTTAAAAGCAAAAATTTGGACTTCGAATTCAAACTCATTCCTTGCTTCTTATTAGGTCCGACCAAACGACAAAACTTTTCTTCGATTGAATCTTCTCTTTAGAAGGTCCGGTGCTGGGCATTCCGAGGCACGCGACAAGGTAGCAAAAACGCGACGACCGAGTCAAAGATCTGTTGACAACCTGGACATTTTACGGCGGGCGCTAAATTTTGCGCTTTATGGCAAAGAGTTTAAGTGCAAGAGGTTGACAGATTGATCAATGTCTATCTTGTGGTCCTCAAGATATATGCAAGCTCCGCCGGTGGTGCTTGGGCGGATTAACGCGGGATAATCTTTCCTCCCTTGAGTGGTTGTCATTTGTTCCTTGTAACGTAGTGTAAAACTTCACTCTTAAGCCCCCCTAATTTTGTAGGGTTATCCGTTATTGGCCACCCTTCGATCCCTGGAAAGGTGCATATTCAGAAGGATTCGAGTAGATCTAAAGCGGCTATATCAAGGCTTAAATCAGTTAACGAAGCGCAAGAATTGCTTGCAGAAATTCACATGCAAAGCGCAGAAAATCGCGCGCGCTTGAGGGATGGTGAAGAGAAAAACGCGCAGATTATCAGCTCAAATCGCGCCGATAATCAGTCCTGGAGAGCCGATAATCTAATTCAAATTGGCGGAAAGCAGTTCCGAATCCATGTCGAAATTAGCGTAAACATGCTGCACATCATCATGATTGTCGATGATGTCCAGCAGTTTCAAGAGTTGTTTGGCGATGTCCACATCGGCAACATCTACAGTATTGATGGGATTCATCGTTACGTCTGCCGAGAGCACCTTGAAGCTCGCTGCCAGCGCCGCTTTGACATCATCTACTTTGACCGGATCGCAAATTACGACTGCCGAAGCGTCATCGGTTGCATCGACGTCGTCGGCACCTGCATCGAGAGCCTTGCTGATCAAATCGTCTTCGCTGAATTTCCCTTCCTTATCTATGAGGACTTCGCCGCGTTCTTTGAACATCCAGCCGACGCAACCTGTTTCTCCCATATTGCCGCCATATTTGGAGAAGTAGCTGCGAATGTCGCCGGCAGTGCGATTGCGATTGTCGGTCGCGCAGCAAACCATGATTGCCACGCCGCCCGGGCCGTAGCCTTCGTAGGTAAGCTCTTCGACATTGCTGTCATCGCCGCCGCCGGCGCCTTTCTCGACTGCACGCGCGATGTTGTCGTTGGGTACGCCTTCCGCTTTCGCCCTTTCAATAGCCTTTCTAAGGCGCAGATTGGCCGCCGGATCGCCGCCACCAAGTTTGGCAGCAACAATGATTTCGCGCGACATCTTCGCGTACATGACGCCGCGTTTGGCATCGACAACGGCTTTCTGCCTTTTGATAGTGGCCCACTTGGAATGACCGGACACGAAATACTCTCCCTCGACAGTCTCAATCTAGAAATAGATTCAAATTTTACGGTACTCACAACGCGCTCTTACTGTGAAATTTGCAGTTGTGAAGTGAGCGATTGCAATTTGATCCCGGGAACATCCTTATATAAGGAATGCATTTGCATTTTTATAGACAAAAATTCCAGCGCTTAGAAACCTGGATGACATGGCGCGGTGAAGGAGATAACATTCACACACCGAATGTTCTTTTAGTATTGATCACCTCTCCTGTAGCGGAGAGGCTTTGTAAGGTGAGGACGTTATGAATAAGAATCGATCGTGTATCGGCGCCATTCGAGTTGCTTTGCTTTTGGCGACAAGTATCAGCATTGGGCTCGGCGCCTGTCTAATTACTGCAAATCCGGCAGATGCAAAACGCACGGTTCTTCACGGCGGCATCTTTGTTTACACGGGCGACCCTCGTACCGACGAAATGCTCAATCACCGCAAGTATGCTGAAGTGGAAGAGCGCTGTCTGGACCAGTTGCACCGCAATCCCGGCAGTTTGCCGGCCATGATTGGTGCCGGTTGGGCTCAGGGCAAGCTCTTCAAGCTGGATGCGGCCAATGCCAATTTCGACAAAGCGATTGCCAAAAATCCCACCAGCCCGATGGCGCACGCCGGCAAAGCCATGGTTTTGTTCAGCCGCTTGCAGTCATCGTCTCAAACAATCATCAAATCAAAAGATGCCCTTCTGAAACAAGCTGAAGCGGAAGCGCGGCAGAGCATCAACTATGACTCGAGATTTCCGGAAGCGCACTGGACCCTCGGTATGATCCTCAGGGAAGAAGGTCGCTACGATGAAGCGGTCAAAGCATTCCGCGATGCCACCAGCACAGACAGCAATTATTCCGATGGCTATTCGGGACTTGCCCAGGCGCTTCTGGACAAAAACGATATTGCCGGTGCCATCCAGGCAGCCAAGGAAGCTGTGGCGATCAATAGCTCCAACTCGACTGCTCACTATGCATTGGGCGAAGCCTACCGTCGCCAGGGTCTGTTGGATGAGGCGCTTAAAGAGCTGAATACGTCGTTATATCAATACCGCAACAGTGCCCCCGTTCACCTCTCCACCGGCAAGACGCTGGCAGCCCAGGGCAACACGGTCGGTGCCGTGCAGCAATTTCAGGAATCAATTCGCATCAAAGCCGAGAATCCCGATGCTTATCTTGGTATTGCCGACATTCGCGAAGCCCGCGGCGACATCGAACACTCCATTGCCGAATTGCGCTCCGGTCTGGAAATGATGCCCAATAATGCCGCTTTGCGCGAGCGCGTTGCCGACCAGCTTTTACGCGTTGAAAAACTGGACGATGCCATCAAGGAATATACGACTGTGATGGATCAGAACCCGAACAATGCGGTGGCGGCCAAAGGTTTGACCCGAGCCTATTACTTGAAGGCCAATAAAGAAGCGACCGGCGCATTTTTCGTTTCCAATGAATACGAATCGGCAAAACGCATGCTCGATCAAGCTGTTCGCCTCAATCCCAACGATATGGAATTGCGTTTGGCCCAGGCTAAACTGCGTTCTTTGTCGGGTGAAACAGTCGATCTCAATTCAATTGGCACGCCCACCAATGATGGGGAGCGAATTGCTTATGCAGAAGCTTGCCTGGCGCAAAACAGGTTCAAAGACTCAGACGAACAGATGAATCGAGTCATAAACAATGCGGCAGACGCCAAGCAAACTTTTGCAGTTGCCGACCTGGCTTTGATGATCAAAGACCTGCCCAGTGCGGAAGCTGCATACAAAAAAGCAGCCGCCTTTCCGGGTGGTGCAGAGAGAGCCAAGCGGGGCATGGACTTGATTGCCAAGCAGAAGGAAGTTTCCAGGCAAGATCTCACTCTTGCCGATGACCTTGCCAAACGTGGTCAAGTTAAGAGCGCTATCGATAAATATAGAGCAGCCTGCTACGAGAATCCGAAGGTCTCCGATGCCCATCTCGGCTTTGCCATCTGTCTTGAAAAGGACCGACCGGAAACAGCTGATGAATTGCGCCTCTCGGCCAGTCAATTTAAGGCCTATTTGTCTCTTGAGCCGGCGCTGCCTGAAAAGGAAGTGGCGAAAATCA
The DNA here is from genome assembly GCA_964531315.1 of uncultured Candidatus Obscuribacterales bacterium. Taxonomy (GTDB): domain Bacteria; phylum Cyanobacteriota; class Vampirovibrionia; order Obscuribacterales; family Obscuribacteraceae; genus QKMZ01. Next base: position 54,422 of record CAZHEZ010000001.1, read on the forward strand.
ATAAGAAGGTTTCCACGCTTGAGGAAAAAGCTTACAAGCTCGAGCAAAAAGGTGGAGACGATCGCCGCGGTACACGAAGACGTTTTTAGTAAGAATAATAATGCTGTTTGATAGGTGGGGAGATATGCAAAAAAGAAAGTTATTAGCACTGTGTCTGGCTCTGGCAGGAACTGTTTCTCTTGCTATGTCGGTTGAGCCTGCACAGGCAAAAGAGAAGAAGCTGCTCAAGATCAAAATCGAGCGCGAAGTGGTCATGGCTGATGAATTGATGCTCAACGGCAAATTCAGCGATGCCGCCGATCTCTACCATGCGGTTCAGGCTAAAAACCCGAAGAGCGTGCCTGCGGCAGTTGGTTTTGGTATGGCGCTGGCCAAGCAGTTCAAGCTTGACGCTGCCGACGAACAGTTCACCAAAGCACTGACCATGGATCCTCACAATGCCATGGCCCATGCTGGAAAAGCTATGGTCATTTTCAATCGTCTGGCTTCTTCATCGCAAACCGTGATCAAGAACAAAGACGCCATGCTCAAGCAAGCTGAAGCAGAAGTGAGGCAGGGTCTGGCTATCGACCCGGGCATGCCGGAAGCGCATTATTCGCTGGGCATGATCTTGAAGGAAGAAGGACGCCTCGATGAATCGATCAGCGAATTTCAATCGGCGACGCGCATGGACCCCAAATATTCAGAAGCGTATTCCGGTCTTGGTATTGCCCAATTGCAAAAAGATGACGTGACAGGGGCCATTCAGTCTTTCAAGGAAGCAATCGCCAACAACACCGGCAATTCCACCGCCCACTATGGATTGGGCGAAGCCTACAGACGGCAAGGTATGTTGGACGAATCACTGAAAGAGTTGAATACATCCTTGTATCAATATCGCAATAGCGCTCCCGTGCATCTGTCTATGGCCAAAGTATACGCAGCGCAGGGCAATACTGTTGCCGGTGTGCAGCAGTATCAGGAATGCATCCGCATCAAGCCTGAAAATCCGGAAGCTTATCTGGGCATTGCCGATATTCGTGAAACGCGTGGCGACATCGAGCATTCCATTGCCGAATTGCGCTCCGGGCTTGAGATGATGCCCAACAATATGGACTTGAGGCTGCGCGTGGCCGACCAGAGTTTGAAACTGGAAAAGCTGGATGATGCGATCAAAGAATATCGCACCATCATGGACGCCAATCCGCAAAACGCGGCTGCAGCAAAAGGGGTGACGCGCGCTTATTACTTGAAGGCGAACAAAGAAGCGACGGGCGCGTTCTTTGTTTCCAACGAATACGAATCAGCCAAGCGCATGCTCGAGCAAGCTGTTCGTTTGAACCCCAACGACATGGAATTGCGTTTGGCGGAAGCAAAATTGCGTTCGTTGTCCGGCGAGACCGTCGACTTGAAGAGTATCGGCACGCCTACCAACAACGGCGAACGCATTGCCTATGCCGAAGCTTGCCTGGCGCAAAACAAGTACAAAGAGTCCGACGAACAGATGAATACTGTGATCGCCAATTGCACCGACGCTAAGCAAACATTTGCCGTTGCCGACCTGGCTTTGATGATCAAAGACATTCCCAATGCCGAAGCCGCTTACAAAAAAGCAGCAGCATTTCCTGGCTCGGAAGAAAGATCCAAGCGAGGTATGGACCTGGTCCTGAAAGCCAAAGACACAGCCAGACAAGATCTGACTCTGGCAGACGATCTTGCTCGCAAGAAACAGCTTAATTCGGCAATCGACAAATACAAGATCGCCATTTACGAAAATCCGAAAGTGGCAGACACACATCTCGGCTATGCCATCTGCCTGGAACAACTCAAGCCACCCATTCCTGCAGATTTGAGGCAGGCATCCACACAATATAAAGCGTATATGGCGCTCGATAATACGATTCCTCCCAAAGAGCTCGAAAAGTTGAACAAGAAGATCGCCTCGCTGGAAGAAAGAGCGTATAAGCTCGAGATGAAGGGCAAAGACACTAGAAGCGGCGCCAAAAGAAAGTTCTAGTCGCTGGTATCTGCATGCAAGTAGGGCGACGCCATGCGTCGCCCCCCTACAAATACCTATATAATTGCCTCGTGACTGACTGGAAAGACAAGAAAGTAACCATCCTGGGCCTGGGCAGAAGCGGTGTTGCGGCAGCGCAATATCTGGCATCCAGAGGCGCCCGGGTTTTTGTCTCCGATGCGGCCCCGGCTGATGCTGAAAGACAGGCACAGGCAGCCGAGATCGAAAAGCTTGGATGTAAAGTTGAATTGGGCGGGCACACAGATGATGCGGTCGCATTTGGGTCTTTCGTACTGACGTCGCCCGGCATTGCGCCTCATAGTGATGTGATTAAGAAGGCGCGTTCACTTGGAAAAGAAGTAATTTCCGATGTGGAATTGGCCTGGCGAGAAACCAAGGCGCCCATTCTGGCTATTACAGGCACCAACGGCAAATCCACTACCTGTGCGCTTTTGAGTTTCATTCTGGAAAAAACCGGACGGGTGGCACCTGCTTGCGGCAATATCGGCGTGCCGATTTTGAGCCAGCTCGATAGAAAACCCGACTATCTGGTGGCGGAAGTTTCTTCCTATCAATTGGAATACACCACCAATTTTGCTCCCAAGGTGGGCGTCTGGCTGAATCTGACGCCGGATCACGTTGATTGGCACCAGGGCATGGAAAATTACAAAAAATCCAAGCAGAAATTGTTCGCCAACCAGCAACACAATGATTATGCTGTTTTGAATATGGACGATGCGGTCGTCAGCGCTCAGCTCACGCGCGCTGAAATCTTTCCTTTCAGCAGTGAGATGAATCTCGATAACATGGTTCAGGCGGCTTATGTCACCAACGATTTTCTTGCCTACAGAATTCGCGCCCGCAACCGCATCGTGTGTGCCGTCAGCGAACTGCAAATATTAGGCCGGCACAATGTCGAGAATGCCCTGGCGGCAATCGCCTGCGCGGCAGTGCTGGATGTGCAGGCTGAGGAAATCGAGAATTATATTAAACAGTTTAAGGGTTTGGAGCATCGCCTGGAATTTGTGGCGACTATCGACAATGTCCCTTATTACAACGATTCTAAGGCAACTAATCCTGAATCAGCTATAAAGGCGCTGCAGTCCTTCCCCGGCAAGAAAATCGTCCTGATTGCCGGTGGTCGAGATAAAGCAACCTCGCTTGATGAATTTGTTGATGCTGTTAGAAACCATGTTGCTGCTGTTATCCTCTTAGGTGAAGCCAAGGAGAGATTTGAGAAAGCGTTAAGGGAGGGAGGATTTAACGACGTTCATGTGGTCGCAAGCCTCGAAGAGGCTGTCGATCTGGGTGGGAAGTTGAAATTGGGACCGGTTGTTCTCTCTCCGGCGTGTGCCAGTTTCGACATGTTCAAAGATTTTGAGAACCGAGGCCGTGTCTTCAAAGATATTGTCCGCGCAAGACTCGACAAGATGGCGCCGTCAGTCCAAAGCTAGTGGTCGCTCTCTTAAAACAGCTCAGCCTTCCAACGAAGGCCCGGAATTTCGCGGGCTGCCGGACAAAGCGCTGATCACTTTGGTCTGCTCTTTGTGCGGGTTCGGACTGATGGCAGTCTTCAGCGCATCGGCTCCGGAAGCGCTTTCCAGCTATCAGGACGCCACTTATTATTTGCGCCGGCAAGCAATCTGCTGCGTGATCGGGCTTTTCGCCATGTTTACGATCAGCCGCTATGACTACAGGCGTCTGAAAAAATGGGCATGGCCATTAGCATTCGGCTCATTCGGCATGCTTTGTTTGACGATGGTGCCGGGAATATCAGTAACGACAATGGGCTCCAGTCGCTGGTTGGCGATTGGACCGTTGCAGTTTCAGCCTTCTGAGTTTTGCAAAATCGCCTCCATTCTGCTGATCAGCTCCGGGCTCTCCCGATATTTCTGGTGGCACAGGCAAGTTCTGGTGCGCATCGCGGTCATTCTGGCTATGGCCACAATTGTCGTCAAGCAGCCTGACCTGGGCACGGCCATGATGATCTCAGGCGGGATGGTGGCATTGCTTTTCGCCGGCGGACTCAATCCGCTTTTGATTCTTCTTGCCGGTGGTGGCGCTTTCGGATATATGTGGCATCACGTGCAAAAGACTCCCTATCAAATGGCTCGCATCATGAGCTGGTTGGACCCCTATAAGTACCCGCAAAGAGAGGGCTGGAACGCTATTCAGTCGCAACTGGCCATCGGCTCGGGCGGATTGCTCGGAGTGGGCTTCGGTCGCTCCATGCAAAAGCTGTTCTACCTGCCTGTACAGCATGCCGACTTTATCTTCGCTGTTATTGCCGAAGAGCTTGGTTTGATTGGCTGCACTGTTCTAGTTTCGCTCTATATCTTGTTTGGATATTTCGGCTTCCGGACCGCGCTGCGCTCACGCACACTGTTCGGTCGTTTTCTGGCGATCGGCATAACCAGCTCGATTACCATGCAAGCGATGGTCAACATTATGGTCACCACCGGAATTGTGCCGGTGACAGGTATTACTCTGCCGTTTATCAGCTATGGCGGCACCTCGCTTGTGATTACACTGGCGATGGTGGGCGTGCTTCTTTCGGTCTCGCGCGATCGCGGTCAAATGTCCGAGGACGACGACGACGATGATGACGACGACTTGAAATCGGCGGCGCAAACGATACGTCCGTGAGTGAAGTCGAGCACCGGATCATTCTTACAGGTGGTGGCACAGGCGGCCATGTCTATCCCGCCCTTGCCGTTGCCGATCAATTGAAAAACGATCCCGCGGTAAAGGCCATCCTTTATATAGGTGCTCAAGGTCATCTTGAAGAACGCCTGGCCAAAGAACGAGGCCTTGATTTTGTTGGCTTTCGAGTTTCCGGCTTGCCGCGCAAGCTCTCAGCTCAACTATTTTCCTGGCCTTTTGAAATGGCTCAGGCGATTGGTCAGTGTTCGACTTTGTTCAAACGTTTCAAACCAACTGCGGTCCTCGGCACCGGTGGCTATGCATCGGCGCCGCCTCTGACTTGCGCGGCTACCTCCGGCATTCCCTATGCAGTGCATGAGCCGGATGCGCATCCCGGGCTCGTCAATCGTTTTTACAGCAAACGTGCCTCGATTGTCTCTTGCGGCATGGAAGCAGCCAAAGAAAAGCTGGTAAGCAAGGTCGGGGAGACAGTCTTCAACGGCAATCCGGTGCGCCAGAGCTTTGTCAAACTGCTGGAAAGAGAGAAAGCCGCACGCCAGCTGGGTTTGGTCAGCCATTTGCCGACGCTGCTCATCACTGGTGGTTCGCAAGGTGCACAGGCCATCAATCAGGCAGTCTTTTCTGCCCTGCCGACCTTATTTTCCGATGAGCGCAAAATGCAGATCATTCATCAGGTCGGCGAGAAAAATTTCCTCGAGTACAAAGACCAGTTGCCCAAAGAAATACTGGAAAATGCCAGGTACTGTTATCGCCCTTATTTTGAAGATCTCTCAATTGCTTATGCTCTGTGCGATCTGGCCGTGTCGCGCGCCGGCGCGATGACGATTAGCGAGCTATGTGTGACCGCTACGCCTTCGATATTTATTCCATATCCGTTTGCCGCTCAGAATCATCAAGAGCACAATGCTCGTGCGCTGGAAGCTAAAGGCGCAGCCAGCGTAATTTTGCAGAAGGATTTGACGCCGTCCTTACTGGTGACGACAGTAAAGTCGCTGCTCTTTGATAAAGAGAAATTGAAAGTGATGAAAGAGTCGGCAGGAAAAATGGGCAAGCCCGACGCTGCTGCCGATATTGCCGAGCTGGTAAAACGGCTGAGCGTGAGCTTTCAGAGCTGAATTTGATTCAGGCGATGATTGGTGATGTGGTCAGTACTTGCGGGCTGACGAAACTTTCCTGGGCAGCATTTTGCTGTATTTGCACGCCGGTGACTTGTGCGCCCGGCCGCATCTTGCTTTCGATCTCCTCGAGAATAGTCTCAATTTGCGAGATCAGCTTTGCAGACTCATGGTCCGCGCCCTGGGAGCGATGTACTGCATCTCTAAGTTCTTCAATTGTCGATTTGAAAGAAGGCTGATTTGGAAAAGTCATAAACTTTCCTGTTTGCGTAATTAGGGACTTAATGAGGAGCCAAATTTTTTTCGGGCAACTTGATTTCGAGCAGTCGCCTCTAACTTGTCACGAGTTTAGCACAGGAATTTCGGAATGAAACCGCGTAAATATCTCGGGGCTATGCGCCATGGATGTCAAGCGGAATAAAAGTGAGTGCCAGTCATATATCTGGGCGCTCCGTTGCAAATGGAAACTATATTTATCAATTGTCCACATTAACTATTATCAGCGACCAAATGACAGCATGAGTGGGTTTCAGCGCATTGCACTCTGATCCTGCTACAAGAGGCAGTAATAGTCAGGGTTAGACTTAGTGTGAACCGGCACCAACTTCTGCCGAGAAGGAAAGGCAGTGTTATCGTGAAGGGTAGGTCCATTTATTCATAGACGTTTTTGCAGAGACACAGTTGCCGATTCTTGCTCCTCTATTAGTCTTTCTCATAGCCTTTCTCTGTGTTTGCGGATTGGCCGGCCTGGTTGCTTTCGTACTGACCTGGCGCAAGCTCGCTCTCTTTCTGAAGGCGCGCCGTGAGCGAAATTTGCTTGCCCTGGACCATTATCATTCGCGTCTTTCTCTGGTGGTTAGCGAACTTCTTTCCCGGGCCAATGAAATCGATCAACAGTCGAAATACTTGCCTCAAGAAATGGAAGCCGAGTGGAGTGCCAGCTTTGTAAAACTCGGCAATGCGCTGGTGGTGATGGGCGATGCGCTGGTGATCATCAAAGAACGGGTGGCGGAGAAAAACGTTAAATCCGCCCGGGAGCTGACATTGATTCTCTGCCGCGAAGCTACTCTGGTCAGTAAGCGCTTGCTCGAGTTTGAGAGGCGTTTGCTGCAGGCTGAGAGGCTGCAGCTTGAGCAGATCAAAGCAGTACAGCAAACGATAAAAGAAGCCGAAACAGAGATGGCAATTCAGTCGATCCTGGATGCGGACCTGGGCGGTACGCTTGATCGTAGTACTACCGGTGATGGTGGCAACCCTGCCGGTTCGGGCAATTCAGCTTTGGAAACAACCGAAAAGAAGATCTCCCAGAAAAAAGGAAAGCGTAGAGCCGAGGGATCGAGCGACTAGTTATCCTTTGCGGCTAACTGTTTGTAACGGTCTCATTGATGCCGTTTTTTGGGTGGCTGAGCTTCAGTCCTTTTTGTCGTTTGCGTAAGTTGCGCCAATGGTTGAGGTTCGAAAACCGTCTCCTGATCAGTGAAGTACGAGCCAGTGTAATAGCGATTGGCATATGCAAGACATGCGCCTGTTGAGGATATTGGCTCTTCAGTCGATCGCGTTCTTGCTCTTACGCATGTCGTGTAGTAGATGCCGAACGCTACCGGTAGCGCCACTACTTTTGGTGCCTCGTTTGTCGGGGGATACCTCCTCCTGACAACATTTAATGCGGGAATTTGACTGGAACTATGCACGCCGGAAAGTTTTTCCTGCATAATAAAAGAGAAGGATATTCCACGAACAGAACCCGTTACCGAAGCTGTGATTGTTCTCGCTCATTGCTGCGCGAGTGCGAATAGGCAAAGCGTTTCGGGCGAACACTGCTGGACTCGCTTACGTACGCATAAGGGAGGACATTTTGTTATGTCAAAGAAAAGAAGAGTAGATAAAAAACAAGCACATTCTAAAGCCGCAGCAGTTAGCCAAGTAAGCGATGTCCAAGAGGCAGCGCCCGAAGCAACGAACGGCACAGAAGAAGTAAAAGCCGAAGAGGCCGCCGCTGAGGCGGCAGAAGCACCGCCGGCAGAGGCAGAGTGCGAAAAAGAAGCCGAAGAGTGCAGCGGCGAAGAAAAGTCGGAAGAAGCATGTGCGGAGAAATCCGAAGAATGCAGTGAAGAGAAATCTGAAGATGCAGGCGAGGAGAAATCCGAAGAATGCAGCGAAGAGAAATCTGAAGATGCAGGCGAGGAGAAATCCGAAGAATGCAGCGAAGAGA
>CAZHEZ010000001.1:62508-79762 GCA_964531315.1 uncultured Candidatus Obscuribacterales bacterium
AATCCGAAGATGCAGGTGAAGAGAAGTCCGAAGACGAAAAGTCCGAAGATGTAGAGCCGACTGCTGAAGCCGATGCAGAAGAGAAGTCTGAAGACGCCGAAGAAGAAAAGGCTGAAGACGCTGAAGAAGAAAAGGCTGAAGATGAAGGCGAAAAGGAAGATTCCGAAGAGAAAGCGGAAGATTCAGGCGAAGAAAGCGAAAAGGTAGTTGCTGACGCGGAAAGCGAAGAGTCGAAGGAAGAAGAAGCACCTGCTGCTGAAGCCGATTCTGAAGAGTCGAAAGACAAAGAAGAAGAGTCAGACAAGAAGGAAGACGACGAAGTAGCCGCGGAATCTGATGAAGAAACTGAGGCGAAAGGCGACGAGGAAGCCAAAGAAGAAGAAGGAGAGAAGAAAGACACCGAAGCTGCATAGCCAGCGGCGGCGTCAGAAAAGCATTACTTCCGGAGAAATCCGATCACACCACTTAGAAGGGGGGCATTTCTGGCCCCCCTTCCTAATAAATGACTTAAGGGCCGGCCAGATAAAATTTGCCGGCCATGTTTTTCCATGAAGCCACAGAGCCAACGGCTTTCGGATCCGGAGGTTCTACTGCCCTGTGTCGGAGACAGCATTAATCGTTTTACCGGCGGTTAGCCCTCCGGTCCATCGGGCAAGAGCTAAGTAGAGAGTGTGGCGAATAAGAACCGAAAGTGAGGTTGGCTATGTACGGAGAGTACAAACGCAACTGGTCCACAGATGAAGTTTGGATGAACCCGGCCGTTCACGAGAATTATCCGGAATGGAAAAAAGCTCGCGATCGCCGCAAAAAGTTCAAACCAGGCGAAGTGACTTTTTTAAATCAGCACGGCGATCGCTTTTCCAAAGATGGAGAAGGCCGGGTGACCATGTTCCGATATCGTGACATTGAAACTCTGTATTCGATTTCATATGACGAAAGAGGCGATGTCTCCTCGATAAGCAGCTCGGCCGGATGGACCTGGACGAGACTGGATGCCGGTGCTAGCCGCGGCTGGTTGATCCGCAATTATTTCGACGCCTGGCAGGTGGAAGAAAGAGAATGCGGAGAAGTACTGGTCGACGAAGAAGGTATCAAGTGCACCGCCGGTAGTGTCGCAAGTTTGGGATTGCCGGAACGTCCATCAAACTGACGAGACAATTAGTTCATTCACCTTTGAAAAGAGAACCGACCTTACCCGGTTCTCTTTTCGCTTGTCGGCCTGGCTGCTTAGTCGTTGCCAAGGAAGGAGCTGCACGCCGCTCTTAGTGGTACTCTATATATCTCGCCGGACCGCACCCCTGGGATTTCATCGGTTTGGCGATCTCAAGAGCGGCGCCGCCCCAGTGGTCGTGTCGGTGAGTCTTTGTCTACGCACATTCGAGGAATGAGAGATGGTTGTGACAGCTTTGCAGGAAACGCCACTAGCGGCGGTGCATAGAAATCTGGGCGCCAGAATGGTGGATTTTGCCGGATGGAATATGCCGGTTCAGTACAAGTCGATCATTCAAGAGCACACGGCTGTGCGAACCAAGGTCGGGGTTTTCGACGTCTCGCACATGGGTGAATTTCTAGTCTCCGGCGAAGACGCGCATGATTTTGTGCAGTTGATGATTGCCAACGACCTAAACCGTTTGAGCCAGCCGAATATGGCTCTCTACACACAGTTTGTCAATGAAGAGGGCGGCACGGTGGATGACCTGATCGTCTACCGCCGGGAAAACGATTTCTTGCTGGTCGTCAATGCATCCAATATGCTTAAAGACTGGAACTGGCTGCAGAGCTATGCGGGCCGCTTCAAAGCTCTCAAATTGAAAAACATTTCTGACGAGACTGCATTGCTGGCTTTGCAAGGCCCTAAGGCCGTACAACTGCTTTCTGACCTGGTCGGCAAGGAATTGAGCGGCTTGCCGTCCTTTTCCTATTCGCAAGAGAAAGCAGGCGGCATCGATATCAGTTTTGGTCGCACCGGTTATACGGGCGAAGACGGTTTTGAGATTTTTTGCGCCTCAGGCGACGCCGAAGAGCTCTGGAAGCTGATTATGGAAGGAGGCGAGAAGTATGGCATCGAGCCTTGCGGTCTGGGCGCTCGTGACACGCTTCGCCTGGAAGCAGGATTGCCTCTTTACGGTCATGAGCTTGATGACGAAACAAGCCCGCTGGAAGCCGGTCTGGGCTGGAGCGTCAAGCTTGAGAAAGGTGAATTCGTAGGCAGCGTCAAACTTAAGGCTCTCAAAGAGAAAGGATTGCCGAAGCAATGCGTGTGCCTGAAGAGTGAAGGAAAAGCTCTTCCCAGGCAGGGATACGAGATTTACAGCGAGGGCAAGAAAGTGGGCGCTGTCACCAGCGGTTCACAGGGCATTCATGTCGGTTACCCGATTGCCTTTGCCTTCGTTCCTCCGGCACTGGCCAAAGAAGGCACGGCGCTGGAAGTGAAGATTCGCGATTCGATGGTGGTAGCGCATGTGGTGCGCCGCCCCTGGTATAAGCGCGCCAAATAGTTGGCCACCTAAATGATAATGACGCGGCGCACGAAATTTGTGGGTTCTGCTGGATCGTCCGGTCCAAAATAAAGCGGATTGATTTCCAGTGACTTCATTAGTTGAGAGACAAAGTTGTTGCTCTCGACCAGATCTGATTTATAGCGGGCGGCGTCCGAGCGAAAAGGATCCTGCTTGCAGCAGGCGCAGTTGCGGCTATGCGTTCGACCGGCAGGATTCTGCCATGCATCGCCAAGCCCGAAGGCGGTCAAATTGTTCACACATGCCTGATTTCTAGTGCAGTTTTGCAGCGAAGGAAGCAACGAAAAGACCATAAGACACACACAGTGTCGTTATAGAGAGAATGTCGAGGACTTTGGGTGAAATTGCAATACGCATTGGAAAACTCACTTTCTATATCTAATGTTTTGGACGACCATCTTGGCCTGTAGTTCCCTGACGGAGTCTGGAGAGGAATTAGGGGGATTCGGCAATAATTTCCAAAATTAGAATGAACAACTAGGCAGGCAAGCATTACAGCCCCTTTCTTATGGTGTTAAGATCTTTTCTCCGCTTTCCTTTGAGGCCTTTTCCGGCGGGTGCCAAGAGCCTCTTTGGATTTGCAGCAAGCGCACTAGAGGAGGCCGCATGCTCACTTACCCAGCCGAACTGAAATACGTCAAATCCCACGAATATGTGCGTGTTGAAGGTGACACGGCGACCATCGGCATTACATCATTTGCCGCTGACCAGTTGGGCGACGTCACATTCGTTGAGCTTCCCAAGGTCGGGCAATCGTTCAAAAACGAAGAAAAATTTGGCGTAATCGAATCCGTAAAGTCGGTTTCAGACCTATTCATGCCCTGTGGCGGCGAAGTGGTCGCCGTTAATGACAAGCTTTCATCAGAGCCGGAGCTCGTAAACAGCGATTGCTATGGCGAAGGCTGGATGATCAAAGTGAAGCTTTCAAACAAAGATGAGCTTAACCAAGCCCTTTCGGCCGACGCCTATAAGGAATTTGTCGTCGAGTAATTTAACAAAATACAGATCTGGAGCGCCTTTTCAGTCCTGGACGGCTTCTTCAGCGTTTGTTATAAAGAACCTCTGAACCGTTTGTTATCAACGGTTCAGGTATGTTGCAAGTATTTCAAATAGATTATTAAGGCTTAGTGAGATCTGCCCTATCAGTACTACAGTGGGTGCAGGGCAACCCAATTTGTTGGCATTTGGGAGGAGAAATTATGCATACCTCTCTGGTAAGACGGACAATCGATCCAATCATCGCCGCTATGGTGGCCACTCTGATGTGCGCTGTTGCTGCCAAATCGCAAATTGTGGTTTCGCAAGAGTCTAGCGAAAACCCGAGTCTGCTGACCAAATTGCATGCAAATGAGCGCTATGCGCCGGACATCGTCATTTATGAAAAGGCGAAAGGCGAGCATGCCTCAGTTGACACGACCATTATCAACAAGCTGGTAAAGGCGCGCCAGACAACATCCACACCGAAGAGCTTCGCTCAGGTGCCGGGTCACGGCGTCCAATAGCATTTAAAGTCGAGAATCTCTAAGGACTGGCGTCTTTCTGGTCGTCATCTGGCACGATCGGCTTGTTTTCTTTCACTTCCGGATCGCTGGGATTGGCATCGTGTGATGCATTACCTTCCAGTTGCAACTTAGAAGGGCGTGTATTGTCGCGCAACAAGTCCTGGGCTAGCTCAAAATAACCCGAGCCTGGTCTTATCTGTTCCAGCTCGTCCAGAGCACTTTCATCGTCACGGCTAATCTCTAATTTGGAAATTGCATCCAGGTAGAGAGCCCGATTGAGCAATTCTACGGAGTCTTCCGAGCCGGCGATATTGAAAAAGCCCGGTAAGGGCGTGCCTTTCAAAAGAGCGATGGCGGCGCGGTAGTTCTGCTGGTTGATGCTTTGTTTGGCAGAGTGAGTAATATAAATCTTGAACATGCCGATGGAAAAGCCGGCCATTGCTACAAGCAAGCCGGCTGCAAGGATGACATCGAGAAATAGCGGGTGCTTGAAACCGTGATGGCTGGGGCCCTCTTCGACGGGCTCTTCCAGCACTGCGTCAAGAATGCGCGAAACATGCTGTTGTTGCATCTTTTCCGTCTTGCCCGCTGAGCTGGCCGATGCCGATGCTGTGGAAGGCGGACTCTCAGGCGCTTTCTCTTCTTTCTTTTCGGAAGCCACGCTTTCCGGTTCTTTTTCGCTTTCTTTCGGCTGAGGCGGATTTTCTTCAGCTGCAGTCTCAGAAGCCTGTGACTGACTAGCTTCTGCAGATGCTGGCGCTGTGGCCGGTTCTTGCTTATCTACTTTTGCGGTTGATTCGTCCGCTTTGGCCTTTGCGTTAGACTTTGGATCAGGGTCTTTGCCTTTGGGCTTCTTGCCCTTCGCGCCCTTTCCGTTGGAACCGCCACCTTTTTTGGCTTCAGCCACCTCTAAACCCTCAGTGTGCTTGATTCACGGGTTACCTGATATACCTCTCACTACCTTAGCACGACCCGATGACGGAATGTTCATAAGGCTTGAATGGCAGTGCTGGTAATGCTTTTGAGCCGGCGATCTGTCCGATAATTTGATAAAACAGTGGCGGCCGGGCTTTCTATTTCAGTTCGTTAGTCAATTTCAAAATGCGGTCGCGTCTTGTTTGGTCACTGGTGCCTGCCAGCCGTTTATTCAATTCGGTGAGCACTTTTTCTTTGTGTCCTTCCTTCGAAAGCGTCTTCAACGCGCGACTGGCTTCTTTCCAGAGCGATGTTTCTCTGGCATTAGTCATGGCTGCCACTTCTTCAATCAGAGCTGGATCGCCAAGCACAGCAGCCGATTCGATTGCCGTCTGGCGCACCAGAGTGGACGGATCTTTAAAAGCATCCACCAGGTGAGCGCGCATTGCCGATTGTTTTTCTTGAGAAAGGGTCAAAGCTTTCCCAACCGAGACCAGCGAGGCAAGCGCCTTTTGTCTTTTGTCCGGTGCGAAGTCCTGGACTGCCGAGTTCAAAAAATCAAATGAGTGCTCTGACTTCAAATTGCCCAGTGCATTGAGAATGTGCCAGTAGGTCACGCTTTCCTGGAGATTTTCCTCGGCGACCGGTTGTGCACTGGCTGCCTTTGTGGCGCGCTCGTCCTGGTTGACGAGCCGATTGGCAATCTGAATGAGCGGTCCGGCCGCTGATGAGACGCCAATCTTGCCCAGCGCGTCGATGGCTGAATTTGTGTAGAGAAGATCTTCTTGCGCTGCCAGCTCTTCCAGGATGCCAACTTGAGACTCATCTTTGAACTCGCCTACCATCTCAATAAGGCAGGCACCCTCTAGATCTTTGATGCTTTCGCTGCGCTGTTTTTTCCAGGTGTGCTGAACAAATTTTGCGCTCAGGTCTTGTTTTATTTGTTTTGAAAGCAATGTATTTTTTGCTTCTTCAAGGACTTTCAAATCGGGCACAGATTTGTCTTGAGTGTTTATGGACAGACGGTTTGTGTCTATCCATTCGATCAGGCATAAGGCTGCGCGAAGCCTGAGGGCCGAGCTGTTTTCTTTGGCCAGTTTCATAACCGTTTCAAAACAAGAGACCAGATCAAACGGCAAAATCTGTTCGACTGGAAAGGCTTTGTGATAAGGCGAGCAAAGAGCCAAAATCATTGCCATGCCGGCGTTTTGCACAGATGCTCGGCTGTCTTCTAGAAAGACTTGCGGCTTATGATGGCGCGCTGTCGATACCGCAGCGTAGTCGGCCAGCGTATTCACCGATGTCAATCCGGTGGCCAGAATTTCGGCTACGATTTCAAACGGCCAGTGGGAAATGGCATTGATTGAATCAACGCGAAACCAGGGCTCGTCGTGAAAGAGGTAAGGCTCAATGGCGCTCAGGGCAGCCGGATTTTTGATAGCAGCCAGGGCCAGAACGGTATGGCAGAAGGCGCTTTTGGCACTGCCGGCGGTATCGTTCAATGATTTGGTGAGAACATCGACGGCATTGGCAGAGCCTACATAGGCTATGAGTGTAGCTGCATTGGCTCTCACTCTCCAGTCTTCGGCAAAAGGCGGATTTTGATTGGGCGCCAGCATGCCGTCCTTATTGTCCGGCATCAAACAGCCGATGATATCGTCCTTTTGTGTGTCCTTAATTTCGGCGACGATCGCCTTCAGTTTGTCTTCCCAGAAAAGCGGCATTAATTTGAGCGTGATGCCCATTTGCAGACTGCTTTTGCTCTTCACTGCGGCTAGCAAATCAGCGCGCACATCGCGAAAGGATCTCTGCCCTTCCGGGCTGCTGCCCATCAGTCCGTGATAAAGCAAGAAATGTTCGAGCTCAAAATCTTCGATTTCAACTGTTGATTTTTCACCGAAGCGTGAGAAGACCTGATTGAATCGCTTTACAATGCGCTGTAAAAGAGTAAGAGCCATGCTGTTGTCGTCTGCCTAAGTGGATTTCGCCCGTGAGCTTATCACGACTGGGACAATCGGGCGTTGCTCCGGCTCTGCGATAATATTGACCGTTTCTTTGGCGAATGCCGATTCTATGGATCTCCATATCTTTGACCCTCTAGCGTCCGAAATCACCAGGCTGGCTACATCAGACGAGTACGCCGTGCCTTTCTGGGCGGCACTGATTTGGCTACTGCTTCTGCTCAACCGGCGTGCATCCTTGCGCCTGATCTGGAAGAAGCTGCATATTTTTCAGGACAACAATCTTGAGACGGAAGCTTTCTCCAAGATTGACGCGCCTTTGCAGGCCCTACTTTTGCTCCTGGCCGGCTTTCCGTTTCTCAAGCTCTTGCCGCATGGTTTTGGGACCAAAATCACCCCGCTTGCCATTTGTATTACTGCATTTCTTGCCCTGCACGTTTTTGTCAGCGCCTTCGATCTGGCTGTATTCGGCTGGTTTTTCACCAAGCGCCAGGACGCCAATGTCCCGTCGGTATTTCGTTTTGTCGTCCTGACCGCCATTTATGTGGGGGTCGGGCTGATCTTGTTGAATCTCACGCTTGGCATCAATATCATGCCATTGCTGGCCACATCTACGCTGATAACGGCGGTGTTCGGCTTCGCTTTGCAAGACACTTTGAAAAATCTCTTTTCCGGTCTGACCATGAGTTTTGAAAAACGATTCAAACAGGGTGATTGGATTATGGTCGGAACAGACCCGGCCACGGCAACTTTGGGCCAGGTCATGGAAATTGGCTGGCGCTCTACAAAAGTGCATCTTCGTGATAACGATTTTGCCGTCATTCCCAATCAGCAATGCACCACCAGTCAACTTGTCAACCTGACTTCTCCCAAGTCCACCCACTTGATCGTCATTGACTTCCCTGTAAGTCATTCAGTTGATGTCGAAAAGCTAAGAAAGAGTCTTGTAAAGCTGGCCTCGACAGTGGACGGCGTCGCTAAAGAGCCGGCAGTGGAGCTCTTTGCCGCCGGGATCGCCACCGATCATTTGCTTTTGCGGCTTAGATTTTGGATAGAGGACTTCCTCAAGCAGGACCGGGTGCGCTCGGAGGTCATCGAGCGCATATTCAAGAAACTTGCTGAAGAAGACCTGTTGCCTCCAGCAGATACTAAGTAAGCAGTGATAAAATCTGGAGTTGTGAAAACCTGGCTTTGATCGGGTTATTAGTGGTGAGCGGATGCATTCCGCGTGATGAGGTGCCCAGTGAACACCTTCTTAAGTTCGTCTCAAGAAGCGCTTAAAGAGCAGTATGAAAAGTACGCCGCAGAAGAGATTCAGCCGGTGGCTAAAGATTTGGAGCAAGGCAAAGCCTCTTCAAAAGAGTTTTTGCAAAAGCTCGGGCAGACAGGTTTTCTGGGGCTGACGATTGCCACTGAATACGGCGGAGCTTCCGGGACATTTCTCGAGCAATCGCTTTTTGTCGAAGCTGCTTGCGAGTATGAAGCCGGTCTGGGGCTCTCGCTTTCCGGGCACTTCCAGGTGGTCGAGCTAATCAAGCGTTATGGCTCCGACCGTCAGAAGTCGCGTTACCTGCCTCTTTTAGCTCGCGGTGAAGCAATCGGCGCCTTTTGTTTGAACGAAGAGAAAGCCGGCAGCGACTATTCTTTAATCGAGTCTATGGCCACCACCAAGCTCGAATCACCCAAATTAAGCGGTAAAAAACTGTGGGTAATAAACGGCAAGATCGCTTCTTTGCTTGTCGTTGTCGCTCGCGATGAAGAAACCGGCAAACTCTCGCTCTGGCTTACCGATGCAGGCGACAGCAAAACAATTAAAGTGACGGCCGGTCCTAAGAAGTTGGGCTTGCGCTCGGCCTCAGCCGATCAGATCGAATTTATGGAAACCAAGTTGCCGGAAGGCAGCCGCTTGGACGGAGACGCGGTCGAGCAAATAGAATTTGCCCTGGATATCGGCAAAACGATCCTGTCCATGGCCGCAGTCGGCATGAGTGCAGGCGCCATCAAACTGGCAGTCGATCATGCTCGCACCCGCCAGCAATTCGGCAAAAACATCGGTGGCTTTCAGGGCGTGCAATGGAAGCTGGCCGATATGAGCGCTGATGTGGCGGCCGCTCGCATGCTAGCTTTGCGAGCTGCCTGGGCATTCGATGAAAGCAAAGACGAATTCAGAAAGTGCGCAGCCATGGCCAAATTGCTATCATCGAAAACAGCAAGGTTGCATACCGGTGAAGCAATTCAAGTTCTGGGAGCCAGTGGCATTGTAGAAGACTCGCCTGCCGAGCGCTTCTATCGTGATGCCAAAATGATGGAAATCTGTCAGGGTACATCAGAACTTCAGAAGATTGTCATTGCTGACGAACTGAAAGTTTAGCTCCAATCAATAATCAGGCAGCCGGACGAAACCGTAGAAGGCAAGGAGAGCGCATGAATTCAAAGCGCGAGAACGGAGTCAAGGCGGTCGGCACCTGGAGCCAAGCCGCATTATGCGCTCTTGCTGCTGCATCGTTGTTTGCCAACGCTGCCTGGGCAGATCCTTATGCTGATGGAATTGAGTTTTATCAGAAAAGGAATTATTCCAGAGCGGCAAGTTGCTTTGAGACCGTGCTTGTTCGCAGTCCTGAGCAAACTAATGCAATGTACTATGCAGCACTTTCATACCAACAATTGCGCAACAATCCCCGTGCAGTTGAGTTGTATACGACATTGGCCACCCGGTATCCATCCTCTCAAGCTGGGCGAAATGCAATTCTGGCGCTGAGATCGCTGGCTCCCGGCGCTCTGCGTGGTGGCGGTGGTACTGCTTCGATGGGTTCATCTTCGGTACGCTCTTATTCCCGGTCTGGTTCCGGTGGAGGCGACGATGCCGATATTGCCAGATTGCCTGCGCAAGAAAGAGTGCACTTCCGCACTGAAGAGGGCGGCGGCAAACCGGTGCTTTATGTGTCCGGCGCAGTCAACAGCACGCCCCTGGATTTCGTATTCGATACGGGAGCAGATCACACTGTAATCGGCATGGATCATCTCGCCAAGATCGGACTGCCAAGACCGAGTGGTCCTCCGTCAGGCCAGTCGATGGGGGTGGGAAATGCTGTCACCAACAATTGGACCCTTAGTACCACGGTAAAGATCGGCGGCATTGAGCGACGTAATTTCCCCTTGCTAGTCTCTGATCGAAGCGGAGTGCCACCACTTTTGGGCAGAAATTTTTTGGATCCGTACAACTATACGATTGATACCTCAGGCGGCAGCATACTTTTGACTAAGAAGGTAACCGCTGTCGCTTCGGGCGGATACAGCACCACCAGCCAGGGCGGCGTGCCTTTCAAAAGAGTTAAGGGCGGCGGTATGGTTGTGAATGTGGAAGTGAACGGGCGCACAATTGAAATGCTTTTCGACACCGGGGCACAATCTTGCCTTTTCAGCCGTGCCGACGTAAATAGATTGGGAATTTCAGTTCCTGCCGATGCAGAGCATGAGATGACACAAGGTGTTGGCGGAGCGATGCCGGGATTGCGATTTCCCATTTCGCGTATGCGATGCGGACCAATTGATAAGTCGAACATTCTGATAACAGTAGTCGAGCAAAATTTTGGTGAACCATTGCTCGGCCAACAGTTTTTTCATGATTTCCAATATACAATCGACGATCAAAACAACGTCATTCGATTCCTGCGCAGGTAGCCAGATGGCGACTCTTTCGGTTGTAATTGTTGCCATGAACGAAGAGCGCACCATTGGTCGTGTTATGGCGGCTGTGAAAGAGATTGCCGATGAGATTTTATTGGTAGATTCCGGGTCTGAAGACAAAACGATTCCCATTGCCGAAGAGTATGGCGCCAGAGTCGTACATCAAGACTGGCTCGGCTACGCCGGTCAAAAGAACTATGCGCTGTCGCTGGCCAAAAGCGATTGGCTGCTCAGCCTTGACGCCGACGAAGTAATGACACCGGAGGCGGTGGCGGAGGTCAAGCAAATCGTCGGTGCGCAAACCGCTGGTAAGTGTGATGGATACAAGATCCCGCGTGTTCTCTATATTGGTGAACAGCCGGTCAAGCACGGCGGTTTTTTTCCTGATGCTCAACTGAGGTTGATTCAGAACGGCAAAGGTAAATTTCGCGATCGCATGGTGCACGAGCGCATTTTTGTTGATGGAGAAGTCGGCGTCTTGAAGCATCCCATGCTGCATTACTCGTATAGAAACGTAGAAGAATTCTCCAGGGCGATGGACAAATACGCCAGACTTTCAGCGGCTGAATATAAGCACGACGGTTCGCACAAGTGGCGTGCCAATCCTATGAATGAACTTCTGCATCCGCTATGGACGTTTTTCGCGCGCTACATTCTCAGGCTCGGATTCCTGGACGGCAAGCTGGGTTTTGAATTGAACCTGATCTATAGTGACTATGTGCGCAATAAGATCCGCTATCTGCGTGAATCGTAGCTGGCGCGTTGCACGCGCCTTTTTACGCGTCTTCGACAATCTCGCGCATCAGGTTTTCGTAGCGCCTGAGATTTTGTTCGTAAATCGAGCGCTCCGACGCTTTTGCCGAATCCTCTGTAAGGGATTTGCCGAGCCAGGGTGCTTGCTCGACAAGCACTTGCTGGGCCACCCAGCCGCGCACGGTCAGAGACTCCCAGCTGGGCACGCCCATGGAAGTAAAGTCATAGCGCACTACTTCAGCCTGTGCAGCTGTAATGATCTTGTTTTCTACAAGCGTTGCCAAAAGTGCTTCAGATTGTTTTTCTTGTTCTGAAGTTGTGCTCATATGGCGAGCTTATTGAATTTCGATGTCGACGCGTTTGCCATGGCGGCTGGCTGCCGCTCTGACCAGATTGCGCAGGGCGGTAATCGTCTTACCGTCCTTGCCGATCAATCTGCCTGTGATGGTTGGTTCGCAAGTGACTCCAAGACGGCATCGTCTGGAGCCCATCATCTTTCTTTCGAATTGCAGCGCGTCAGGATCGCGCGCTAATACGCGCAAAATGTACTCGGCTAAATCTTCAGCCGCAGTTGAATTGCTGGGCGGACCAGATGGTCTGCCTACGCCGTAGCCGCCTGGGCGCCTGCCCCCGCCGCTGCCGCCTTTCTTATAAGGCTTGCCACTGTATCGCTTGGCTGGGCCCCGTTTTTCATCCATCTGTCTACCGCTTCCTGGTCGAGTTTGAGATCCTTGGAGCGCGGATTGTAATATCCGAGCTCTTCCAACGGCTTGCCGTCACGACGGCTGCGTACATCTACTGCAACGACTCTATAGTGCGGAGCTTTCTTGGATCCAACTCTTTTAAGTCTGATCTTTACCACTGAAAAATTTCCTTTGCGAACGCGATTTATATATGAGAACTCATATCTGAAACTAGATATTAATGCGAATGGATATTCTAGCAGGTGCCTTAAGCTGGCAACGATAGCAAGCGCTTATATTTGCGACATTGCAAAGAAGCTGGTAACACTGGCCCTACTTTTTCTTCTTTTTCTTGTAGTAGCCGCCCCCAATGCCGCCCGGATAGCCGGACGGGGGCTTCTTCTTGGGCATGCTGCCCGGTAATCCGCCCGGGAATCCAGGAGGTAAACCGCCGGGCATTCCGCCTGGCATCGGGGGCAGGCCTGGTCTGCCGCCGCCGCCGCCCTGCATACCGGACAAAAGGTCTGAAAGCCCGCCCGGGCCGCCCTCTCCGCCGCCCCCGGGCATGCCCGGAAAGCCGCCGCCAAAGCCGCCCATCATCTTTCTAAATTGACCCATCATGCCGCGCATCTGTTCAAACTCATTTAACATTTGGCCGACTTCGGAGTCCTTAAGCCCGGCGCCTGCCGCAATTCGGCGTCTTCGGCTCATGGTGATCATCTCGGGCTTGCGCTGTTCTTCAAGGGTCATCGAGTTAATAGCTGTCTCATACAGCTTCATCATCTTGTCGCCGTGTTCGGCAATCTTGGCCTGGTCGGCGCTGTTGATGCCGAACATGCCGCCGATGCCCATCATCTTCATGAGGTCGCCCATATTGCCCATCTTCTTCATCATCTTTTGCGACTTGATGAACATCTCCAGGGTAAATTCGCCCTGCAGCATCTGCATCGCTACTTTCTCGGCTTCCTTCTCGTCTATTACTTGTTTTGCTTTTTCGACCAGTGAAAGAACGTCACCCATGTCGAGAATTCTGCTGGCCATGCGATCCGGATAGAAGGCGTCCAAATTGTCCAGCTTCTCGCCGTTGCTCGTGTACTTAATAGGCTTGCCGACCATTTCGCGAACCGAAAGCGCCGCACCGCCCCTGGCGTCACCGTCGACTTTGGTGAGAATGATCCCGGAAACGTCCAGTTGTGTGTTGAAGGTTTCGGCCACATTCACAGACTCTTGTCCGGTCATGGCGTCGATGACCAGAAGCTTTTCCGACGGCTCAAAAGCGCGATCGAGAATCATGATTTCTGCCATCAATTCCGTGTCGATTTGCAAGCGACCGGCTGTGTCGATGATCACTGGAGAGTTTTTATTTTCACGAGCTTGAGCAAGCGCCTTCTCGGCGATCTCGTGCACATCTTTGCTCTCGAGATCGGCAAAAACAGGCACTTCTATTTGTTTGCCCAGGGTTTGCAATTGCAGGATAGCGGCCGGACGTTGAACATCGCATGCTACCAAAAGCGGTGACATGCCTTCGTCTTTCAGTTTCTTGGCCAGCTTGCCGCAAGCCGTAGTCTTGCCGGCTCCCTGCAAGCCCAAAAGCATTACGACCGGGGGGTTGCCCTCAAGTTTGATAGGGACGTTTTCGCCGCCCAAAATTTCAATCAGCTCATCATGAACAATTTTGATGAATTGCTGTGCCGGAGAAACCGATTCGATCACTTCCGCACCCAGCGCCTTCTGGCGAATGCGGCTGATGAACAGCTTCACTACCTTCAGGCTGACGTCCGCTTCCAGAAGCGATCTTCTTACGTCGCTGATTGCTTCTTCAATGTTCTCCGCCGTCAGCTTCGTATCAGTACCAAGCGAGCGCATCGCGGTTTTCAATCGATCGCTTAATTGGTCAAACATGCTTCAATTTACCTCTTATCGTTTTATTCTCTGGCTTCGCAATTAAAACACTCAGCTTTTCTTTTTCTCTTTCTTGCGCACTGCTCGCACTTCTTCTGCGTGCGCCAATTCTTGAATGTCCAAAACCTTTTCATCGATTTCGGGCGGGTAAATCAACCAGAAGGATTCGTAATCGCCTTTGACGAGCGCTCCAATGGTCGGAGACAGTTCGGACAATTCCGAGACGATACCGGTGTCGGTTCTAATCACGATATTGGTTTCCGGATGAACCGCTTCCGGACGGTAATAGTCGTAGGGGCGGAATCCGGTTGACTCGATGGCCACATAGTACTCGGGATCCATGCCGTAAGCTTTCACTAATTCTTTGGTGTGATTTTGCACTTGTTCGATCACGCTTTTGAACTTTCCGTTGCCATTTGCTCCACCGGTAGGCGGCATAATGCGCACTGATTTGAAGAGCCTGCGATCGAGAAAACGGCGGGCCAGATCTTTCAAGACTGGGTCCTTATCTTCCACCCAGCGCTTGATGTGGTAGGTCATTTGCACATCGTCGAGTGATAGATATTCATCAACAGTCAAACTTTCGCCGTTCAACCACTTGGCTGTCGGATCGTCCATGAAGACGAATTTGTGTTTTGCTTCCATCAAGTGCTTTACGCGCTTGAGAAGCTTGGCAAGATGGGCACGGGCAGCCAGATTCTTGCGGTGGTAATAAACCTGCGCGTACATCGAATAGCGGCCGAACAAATAGTCTTCAACTGCTGTTTGACCTTTTTCTCCCACCACTTCGATGCGGTCTTTTTCTTCGTTGACTTCCATCGAGCGCAAAATGCGCTGCAAGGCAAGATGCCCGTAGGCAGTGCCTGTCATATAACTGTCTCTGAGCAAATAGTCGAAGCGATCGCAGTCGAGCTGGCTGGAAACAATGTGAGAGAGATACTTGGGGTGGTGCTCTTTTTTCAGCAGTTTTACGATCTTCTCAGCCAAATTCGGTTCTTCAGTAAAATTATCGAGGACTCTGCGCACCTCAGTATCGCCCGAAATAATGCGGCAGGACCACTCCTCGTGATCGTAGTGGAGAATTTTTTCAGTGACGTGGCTGTATGGTCCGTGCCCGCAGTCGTGCAAGAGTGCCGAAGCCAAAATCAGCGGTCTGTGTTTCTCAATCGACGGTGTTTTCTCCTTCAGCATGTCGATGAGCTGTGAGGCAACGTGCATGACACCAACTGAATGGGTAAAACGTGAACCCTCTGCACCCTGGAAAGTGAAAAATGAGACGCCCAGCTGATGAATGCGGCGCAAGCGCTGAAACTCACGCGTATCAATCAAGTCCATGACCAGGCGCTCGGCAGGAATGCGCCTATCCAGAACGATGTCTTGATGAATCGGGTCGAGATAGGTCCGCTTGTTGGCGCTCATGTTGAAAACCTGTTTCTGCAGAAGCCCTATGCGTAGACCCGGAAAGACCCGAATTCCAGCAATAAGCATCAAAAGGATGAACCCGCTTTCAGCGGTGAGCCATATTATACTTGAGCCCTACTGTCTGCTGGAGCGTAATCACTGGCAGTTGGAAAGAACTGTTTCCAATTAAGGAGAGTTTTGGCATGACAGCGCGCCCGCCCGTACCGCCTTTTACATTGGAAACAGCGCTCACCAAGGTGCGCATGGCCGAGGACGCCTGGAATACGCGCAAGCCGCAGCATGTCGCGCAGGCCTATACGGAAGATAGTTACTGGCGAAACCGTTCGGAGTTTATCCACGGGCGGGAGGCGATTATCGCCTTTTTGACCAGAAAGTGGAGTAAAGAACTGGACTATCGCTTGATCAAGGAGCTTTGGACATTCGAGGGAAACAGGATTGCCGTCAGGTTCGCGTACGAATGGCACAATGATTCCGAAAATTGGTTCCGTTCTTACGGCAATGAGAACTGGGAATTTGACGAGCAAGGCTTGATGTTAAAACGGTATGCGTCCATAAATGATCTGCCCATTGCCGAAAAAGATCGCAAATATTTCTGGGATGCGGCTAAGCCGCGGCCGGCAGAGCATCCTGGTTTGAGCGATCTGGGTTTTTGATTTTGAGGCGCGCGCAACGCGCCGGCTACATAGCCGGACGACGCATGGCGTCTCCCCTACGCTGATTTTTTGCGTTTGCCGGACATGGCAATCGATGCAATTGCCAGGGCAATCGCAGCGCCCAGGACTGGCTGAGAAATATGGTGCAGCTTGTCGAATTTGGCTCCCACTTCCGCGTCGGTTTTCAATTTGGGCAAAAGATCCGCCATCGGCGCCGTCAATCCAAGCGCAAATACGATTACTAGAATGGCGCTGGCAGCGCTGGTTGCATAGCGGGCAAAAGTACATTTGCTCTTTTCTGGATTGGTGAAGAAGTCTGCGATCTCGCTGACCAGCAAAACAATTGCCGCACCCAGTGCCAGTTTGCTGAAATGAATGAAGAGCGGTGCGTTGGCCAGGCCTATGGTGGCTGTGTCGAGACCGGCTGCGTGCCCTTCTTTGGCAATATTGATTACGACAAATACAATGGCCACCGATCCGCCAAAAATTATGGACAGAGCGAGAAGCCGCACTGTTTCTACAAGTTTGTTCATCTTTACTTACCTGATTTACCTGAGTCGGGCTTAGCCCGGACGTTTTGACTCGCATCCCGGCCGAATAGCCGGCACTTCGTCTGCGCTGGTAAAGAGTGGTATCACGCTCAAACCAAGGGAGGTAGCGATCTCTGTATTAAGTTTCTCTAGATCAGCTTTGGCAAAGCCCACAATTGTCTGTTTTATGACCGTATCTTTGCCGACCAAGAAGAGCGAGGGCACGATGTTTAGGTCGTATTTGACAGTGTTTTCAAGGCTGTCGTCTAAAAGTAGCGGAAATGTTACACCGTACATCTTTGCAAAAGAATTGGTCGCGTCGGCGTCATCTTGTGAGATGCCCCAGATTGGAAAAGCCGGGTAACTTCTGTGAAGCCGCTCCAGGTAAGGGAATTCGAGCTGTACGACCGGACAAGTGACTTTGAAGAAAGCCAAAAGGACGTGGGGCTGATTTTTTAGCTCGGACTGCAAGCTGTAAGCGTTCCCGGAGCTTGTAATAAGCTTGAGATCGGGCGCCTTTGTACCTTCAATAAGTGCTACCATTGCTATCTCGGTCCTCCAAGACCATTCTACATCCTTGGCAACAAGTGCAATTTAGCACCAGCCATGGTTCAAGCGTTTCTTTTATGGGAGCCTCTTTAGTGAAGCCGATTCGATCAGTTGAAGTAATGCCGTTTTTACCTCCGGAATTGGAGGGTCTCAGAGAACTCGCTTATAACCTGCGCTG
>CAZHEZ010000001.1:79772-125057 GCA_964531315.1 uncultured Candidatus Obscuribacterales bacterium
ATCTGTTCAGGCGTCTCGATCGCGAGCTGTGGGAATCGACAGGGCACAACCCTGTGCTTCTTTTGGGCACGGTTGCCCAGGAAAGGCTGAATGAAGCGGCTGCCGATGAGGGTTTTGTCGGTCACCTGGAAAGGATTCTCACCAAGTTTCGTGAGTACATGAAGGTGGAGAATACCTGGTACGAAAAGCACCATCGCCGCGCCAAGCCGCACACCGTTGCTTATTTCTCTGCCGAATTCGGACTGACCGAAGCGCTTCCTATATATTCGGGTGGTCTGGGCATTCTTGCCGGCGATCATATCAAAGCCGCATCAGAACTGGGTCTGCCACTGGTAGGCGTAGGAATCGTCTATCAGCAAGGCTATTTTAGGCAGTATTTGAACAAGGAAGGCTGGCAGCAAGAACGCTATCCTGTCAACGATTTTTACAATCTTCCCATTCTGCCGGTCAAAGAGGCTGATGGCAAGCCGGTTCTGGTCTCTGTGGACTTTCCCGGCCGCAAGGTTTTTGCGCGCATCTGGAAAGCACAAGTAGGTCGCGTTCCACTTTATTTGCTGGATACAAATGTCCCGGAAAACGACAAAAATGACGAAGGCATCACCGATGCGCTTTATCAAGCCGACCACGATATTCGCATTCGTCAGGAAATTATTCTCGGCGTAGGCGGCATGCGCGCGCTCAAGGCGATTGGCATCGAGCCTACAGTTTGCCACATGAATGAAGGGCATTCGGCATTCCTCGGCTTAGAGCGAATTCGCATGCTCATGGAAAATGAAAAACTGTCATTTCCGGTCGCTCGTGAAGTTTGCGCCGCCGGAACGGTTTTCACCACGCACACTGCCGTGCCTGCCGGTATCGATAAATTCGCACCGGAATTGGTCGAGCGCTATTGGTCTGACTTTTACGGCGGTCTGGGCCTTTCCAAGGAAGAATTTTTCAAGCTGGGCAGAACCGACTCGACCGACGAGCAAGAACCGTTCAGTATGGCCAATCTGGCTATCAATCTGTCTTCCAAGACAAATGCAGTGAGCCGCCTGCATGCTGACGTGTCCAGAAATTTGTTCAAAGACATCTGGAAAGATCTGCCCGAGCACGAAGTGCCGATTACCTATGTGACCAACGGCATCCACACACGTTCCTGGATTTCCGAAGAGCTTGCCGATCTATACGACCGTTATCTTGGACCGCGCTGGTCGGAAGATATTTCCGATCAAAACATCTGGAAGCGCGTCGAGGATATTCCTGATGAAGAACTCTGGCGTATTCACGAACGCAGAAAACAAAGGCTGATTCACTTCTGCCGCATGCGCGTTCGCCAGCAGCTGGAAAAGAAAGGAGCGCTGCCTTCGGAATTGAAGGAAGCGATGGAAATTCTCGATCCAAATGCGCTCACTATCGGTTTTGCACGCCGCATGGCCACGTACAAACGGGCCACGCTTTTGCTCAGCGATCCTGAGCGTCTGGCCAAAATTCTCGGCGACAAAGACCGCCCCGTGCAGATCATCATTGCCGGAAAAGCTCACCCTGAGGACACTCCGGCCAAAGAATTGATTCGTGAAGTAATCAAATTCAGCAAGCGCGATGACGTGAAGCGCCGTTATGTTTTCATTGAAGATTACGACATGAATGTGGCTCGCTGGATGGTGGGCGGTGTTGATGTCTGGCTCAATACACCGACTCGTCTGAAAGAAGCTTGTGGAACCTCCGGTATGAAGGTCGCCTTCAATGGCGGTATCAATATGAGTATCCTGGACGGTTGGTGGGATGAAGCCTACGAGCCGCATGTAGGCTGGGCGATCGGCCACGGCGAAATGTACACGGACAGCAAATTGCAGGACGACGTCGAGTCGAATGCTGCCTACGATCTTTTGGAAAAGGAAGTGGCACCGCTCTTCTTCGACCGCGATCGAGATGGACGCCCGCGTCAATGGCTGGCGCGCATGAAGTCTTCGATGCTGGAAATCTGCCCGATGTTCAACATCAACCGCATGGTTCGCGAGTATGCCCAACGGGTATATTTCCCGACCGGCGCTCGCTGCAGCGAGTTTCACGCCAATGGCGGCGCCAAGGCGAAAGCTCTTGCTGAGTGGAAAGCTCGTGTAGTGCGCAGTTGGCAAAGTGTGCGCATCGAATCAGTCGAGGCTGGTGAGCGCGACAAAGTGCAAGTCGGCGACGACATGCGGATAAGGACCATGGTCAATCTCCAAGATCTAAGCCCTGAGGATGTTTCCGTGCAGATCTACCACGGCAAAATAGGCTCTACGGGCATGATTGAAGAAGGCGAGATCATTCCCATGTTCCCTGCCGAAACCAATAAGGGTGCCAACGGTTCAGTCAAGCAATTCACCGGTGCGATTCGCTATTTCAAGAGCGGCCGTCACGGATTCACCGTGCGCGTGCTTCCTCACCACGATGATCTGGCAACTCCGTTTGATACCGGGCTTTTGACTTGGGCGACCGAGCAAGTCAACGTCAAAGTCTAGAGTGTGGAGCAGGAAGGGCAACAGGTTTTATTCGGCAAGCAGTCGATAGTATCGGCTTTGCTTTTGCCGGAGGGTCCGCTTGATTTAATTGCCAGATTGACAGGACTGCTCGGCCTATTGTCCATTTTGGAAATCTATAATCGCTTTGTTTGGATTCGCGCCGAATATAGAGTGCCCAGCTGGTGGCTGTCCGACTGGTGTCTCGATTTGCCCTGCCCGGAGAGCTTCTGTATTTTCATCGCTGGACTTTCGGCTGCAGCCTCTCTGTTCATGCTGGCCGGTTATAAGGGAAAGCTAGCACCGTTAGTAGTGGCATTGTCCATTGCCTACTTGTCCAGTCTTGATTTAAATATCGCCTTTCCTCACAGCTATATGCTGACGATTTGGATTTGCATTGCCTTGCTGTTGCGACGCTCTGGGTGCTCCATCTCTCGCCGACTCATTCAATTCTCCATAGTTGCTTGCTATGGTTTTTCAGCGCTGCAGAAATTGTTTACGCCGGAATTTATTTCCGGACATTCAATGGCAGCGCTTATAGATGGAAGCGCATTGCAATCCTGGCTTGTCCCAATTTTGAAATCTGTATCGATAAGCCCTGATATGTGGATGCTGATATCGATTTTGGTTGTGGCGCTGGAGTCGGCTCTTGCTCTTGGTCTTTGCTTCAAGCGCACGAGAATAGCGGCGCTCAGCGGAGTATTTTTATTTCAGGCGGCCATCTTTGCGACGATGACCTCCTACATTGCCCTGTTGCACTTTTCAATATTCGTGTGCTGCCTCTCTTTTTTCGATCGCATACCCTTCAAAAATTTACGGCTCGGTGTAAAGCAAAACCTTGAAGTGACTGACTCGACAGCTCCGATTTGTACTGCACAGCTGCCGGGTCGTATTTATTTTGCAGTGGCTGCCCTGGCCGCGTGTTGCTTTGTCGCATTTCCTCTTAGAATGTATTTCATTGCCCATGCATTCGAAAGATTCTCGCTGATGGACCGGCGTCCGTGGACCTTTTGCATGTATATCTGTCAGGAAGGAAATTACAAAACAAGTATTTCAATGCGCAACGACAAAGGTGTCTGGGAGTCCATAAGCCCCAGGGGGCGTATGAAATACCTCTCGAGCAATGCGGAGATGTTTGCTCTGGCGCGTTACATTGAGCGAGCCGCTCCTCCATTTGAGGAGCTGAGACTTGAATCGAGTTACCAGACCAACGGAACCTTTCAGGACCATAAGGTCCTAACAGTCAAAGCTTTATCTCCGGGGCGATTCGAGCACAGCCTCGACTGGGCGCGTGAAAGATTGCCCAGGTAGTTAGCGATGCACGTTTCTCAAATTCTACGTTCTGCCCAGTATTTCTTTGATTTTGTCGCTTGTTCTTTCCAGGGCATCATTCGATGGTTTCTTGCGCTTCAGGCGCTTTTTATTGACGGCCACTAGTTGTGTTATTTCATTGCGGTAAGGAACAGCCTGGTTTTTTAGAAACAATTCCAGCGCTTCTACATGGACCTCATCCATTTCCATTGCGTTGGCAAATGTTTCTTTTGAGAGTGGTTCAGGAAATGAACAAGGCACTGGCACCTTGTGCATGTCGATGAGCAAAAGCGTGACGATGCACTTGCCGCAACGCCCGCAATTTTGGTCTTTCTTCTGATTGGAAAAACAGACTCGCAGTCTTTCATAGCCTGTCTGCCAGTCTCTGAGCGGAAATAGTTTGGCGCCGCGGTTCCATACTGCACCATCATGAAAGATGGAAAAATTGCGCGAAGAAAGGAGATGGTCGCTGACAGGATTGCTGCCCCAGGTCGGATTTTGCTCAATGTAAGAATATGTGCCGGGGATGATTCCTTCTGAAAAGCCGCGCTTGAAGAGCATCAATGCAGAAGCTATGCCGGTGGCATGCGTTTCATTCCATTCTTCAAACAACTCTTTGTAATTGGACGACATTGAATAGAGCGGTATACCGAGGGACTTAAGGGTGTCCTGATTGGTCCGAAATGCGCGCTCATAAGAATCGGTATCCTCAAGAGGAATGTCGAATCCGTGCACGAAGAGCCCGGCACCGATATTTCGTTTGAGCCTGCCGCAAATGCCGGAAGCATGACGGTACATTGTGTAACAACTGTCGATGCCGCCGGTAAAAGCGCAGATAGACTTATCCAGGTCTGGATTGACGTCTGTTTCTGTTTCCTTTTCTGCTTCTATCTCGACACGGTTGTATTTGCCGGGCAGTTGAGCGTACCAGTAAGCCTGGTATTCCATGAGATTGCGGATCAGAAACGGCGAGACGGTTCCATGCACGCGCACATTTGCTTTATTTTTCATGGCCGAAAAAATGGCCGCCACCAGAAAGGCATCGGCGCTGCCTGTCAATTGCTCGCCGTATTGTTCTGAAGTGCGGTACCACAAGCGCTGGTTGTTTCCGTTCGGCGCTTCGATTTGAGCGGACACTTCAATTTGTCCGTCTTCAAGCTTGGGTTCCAGCGGGTAAATATTGGTGCGCATACTGCATTTGTATAATATCGTCGATTGCATCTACATGAAATGGTTGTCATGTTGCTTTTTCTCTAAGCGATAGACTGGTACAACTTTGACGAAAAAGATTATGCAAGAAGCGCCGCTAATCTCATTTGTAATTACATATTACAGCTACGCGGATTATCTGTTGGAAGCTGTAGCGGCTATTGGCGCGCAGACTTATCGAAATTTCGAATTGATTATCGTCGATGACGGCTCGCCTGAAAAGCATGTCAGCGAGCTCAATTTCGGCGAGCTCGATTTTCCCCTTAAGGTAATTACACACGAAACTAACAAGGGCTTGCCGGAAGCCAGAAATACAGGGGTCAAACACGCCTCCGGTGAGCTTCTCGTCATAATGGACTCGGATGACTTAATAGAACCGACCTTCTTGCAAGAGACTCTTTCTGTTTTGAAGGCTACAGGAAAGGATGGCGTTTACACGCAAATGCAATTATTCGGTGTGCGCAATTATTTGTGGGACAACGAAATTTCTCTGATTAGTTTGTTAGCCGGCGAACCAGGACCGGTCACGTTTTTGATGAAACGAAAAGTATTCGAGGCAGTCGGTGGATATAATCAAACCCTTCCCTTGAACAGCGATCACGAATTTTGGGTAGCGGCACTGGCTGAAGGTATGCAATTTGCCCGTGTAGAAAAACCGCTCTTCAAGTATCGCAAGCATGAATCGAGTCTTTCTCATCACTATCGCGAAAAGTGGTGGCAGGCGATTCCGGTGTTGCTCGAACACCACAAAGAAATTTACGATGCCCACTATCCGGAAGTAATGGCATACAAAGAGCGGCAATTTCGCAAGCTGGAACAGCAATACGATGAGCTGTATCAGCAGTGGGTTGACGTAGATCAGGAAGCACGCCAGGTTCATGCCATTCATACCGAGGCTATGAAGCGTTCTGCCTTTGCCGATCAGGTTTTCAAAAACCCGCTTCTGCGCATGATCTTCTATGTGTTTCGCCGTTTTCCCAAAAGCAAAATCGCCATTGAGAGCGCCGATGATCTGGTGCTGACGGAGAACCGAAAGCCTGCCGAAGGCAGCACCGGCTTGGTAGGCGATGCCAGACATGTCGTATCGTCTTAGTGGGAATTTCTAAACCAGTTCATGCCCGGCATTTGATTTTGACTGGCGAAGGCTACGATTTCTGCGTCATTGGTAAGAAAACGACTGTTCATTTGCTGCATCTGCCAGGTGAAAAAGTATTGCTCGTTCTTATGATAAGAATTGGCCAATAGTCCGTTGCGCACGTTTAAAATGCAAGCCGTCATATGCGCATGCAATCGGTCTGTGACAAGCAATCTGCACTCGGCGATCTGGCGGGCCGCATCAAAGGCGATCATCCAGGAAAAGAGCATTTGTGAGCGGTTCGGCATTGCTTCAAGAATGCGAGAGAAGCGTTTGAGATATCGCCATCTCAAACGGGCAGGCAAACGTTGAGGTTTGGCAAAACCGCGCTGCCAGAATTCGCGCACTGCAAAAACAGAACCGGGAAGTTTTTTGTAAAAGTCCGGCAATTCCTTGAGCTTGCCGCGCCCGTTGTAGAGCCATTTATAGGATTCCCAGTCTTCTTTTGCAAAACCCAGGAACGATTGACCTTCTGGGATGCTGAAGCCTGAACTTTCTTTGTCTGCTCTGACCAAAAACTTCAACTTGCCGTCATTTGATTTTTTGAAAAACGTTTGCAAAATTGGTGCCAGCATAAAAACCATGTCCGGAGCCAGAATCGAGCGAGCTTTTGGAAAGTAATCCAAAGACAGTTCATAGCTGCGCCGGTCGCGAGTGAAGATTGTCAAATTGGGGTGCGCGTTGAAAGTTTCCCGGGCCGTTTTCAGCGCCGCTTCTCCTTTGAACAAAATCGATTGCGGCATTATATAGATTGGGCAGTCATGGTTGTTTTGAATGACCTTTTCGCGAAACTTCTGGCTGTCAGGCCAGATGTCTCCCAGATTGCCACCACCTTGAAGAAAAATCGGCGCGTTGCCGTTTTTCTCTTTCAGTTCCTTTTGATTGAAATCGACCAGAGAGGATGTATATGTAACGCGCGCCTTTCGAGTTTCGATCAAGTAAAAACAGGAGCCCAGCCAGATCAGGTGATCTCCTGAGTTGAGATGATCGGGGTAATCGAGAAACGCACATTGCTCAAATTTCTCAATTTTTGAGAGAGCTTCCCATAGTTGCTTTTGCAAAGACGGATCTATTGATGCTTGAGAATCCGCCTTCTGCGTTGAATCTCCGGCCACTTTCGGTTCCATTTTAAATTGTCGAAATTACTCTACCTTCAAGTCGCCTGCGGCAATGGCAAATTCGGCCGTTGGTTTTCCCTGGGTGGAGGCATTCAGTATCTGCAGTTTGCGCTTGGTATCTACGTCGATAACCGAGACAAAGACAGTGTATTTGCCTGGTTTTAATGCCGGCATTTTCAATTCTTCCGACCAGGTGATTGGTTTGCCTGCCAACCACTGATTGGTTGGAGGCTGCGGAGTGTGCAGAGATTGTCCAATTGGCTTGCCGTTTTCATCACGGAATTCCATTTGTACTTTGTAGCTGGCCGCTACATCTTTATCGAATTCTCTCGATGGTCGCATGGGCGGAGCGGCACCCAAATTAAGGAATTCGAAGGAGGCTTTCAATTTGTCGCCTTGCTTCAGTTTCTCGTCAAAAGAGATCTTTTGCGAGACTAATTGATAGCCCAGTTTTGATCTGAGGTCTTCCAGCGACTTTGCCAGTGCTTCGTCTTTGGTCGCAGCTTCGAGCGTGGACATGGGCAGCTCTACAAAGCTGATGCCGTCCACTGGAGCATTCTTGGCGATTTTGTCGAGATCTTGCGCATTTACCTTGTCGGTCAATTGATAACCGGTAAATGTGTCGGGATGGAATTTGATCACGACACGATATTGATCGAAACCATGTTTTCCGTCGTTTACGTTTTGGCGCGTAATATAGACACGCTGTCCATAGCGGTAAATCAAGTAGTCGGAAATTTCGTCAAGAGAGTCTTGTCCGGCACGATTCTGCGTCGGAGGATCGACATCGAAGTTCAATCTTGCCGTAGGAAATGCTTTCGGGAAAATATCGGCAACATATTTCCAATGGGTGACCAATTGTCTCTGGCTCATGCCATGGTCCTTGGTCAGCGTCTTTTCCAGCGCGTCGTAATTTCCTTTTTCGCCTGTCAGATCCGGAACCACGGCAGTGCCGCCGGTCACGCCACCACCAGTAATGCCGATTGAATGAATGTTCGGATTTTTATCGTATTTTTCGCCCATCTCGGTGACGAAATTAGACCATTTGGCCAGATAATTGGTGTCCCAGAAGATTGGCATCAGATGCTGTTTTCCATCTTTGCCGGCATATTCCATTGTTTTGACATCGCCTGAAAAAACCCAGGCTGGCGTGTCGGAATCAAGAGCAGAGGATTTCTTTTCACTGGCCGCGGCATCAGATGCCGGTGCCTGATAGCCTTGAGGAACACAGTCAAGCCCGCAGGTGGAGACGCGCACAATCAAGGTCTTGCCTGAAGGCTTCAACTGCTCGAGCAAGTTATCCAGGGGCTGCCAATTGAATTCGTCCTCTTTAGGCTCCAGCACTTTCCAGGGAATGGTCACCGAAATGCCGCTGATATTCGGTTTGCTGAGAATCTCGCTGATTGCCTGTGTCTCACCGATCTTTTCTGTGGCAATGACGGCAAACAGTCCGATTTCTTTATTGAAAACCGGCTGAGCCCCTTCCAAGGCGACAGCTTTGAATTTTCGAGTCTTGATCAGGCGGTCTTGCCCTTCATTCAAATAATGTTTTTTTTCCGGAATCGGATTTAAATACTTGACAAGTTCGCCAGGTGAATTTTTTGCATCAGCCTTCGGAAGAAGTATGAGCATTCCGCCCGCGCCAAGAGTTACCGCCAGTGAAAGTGATATTGATCTAAACGCGATTGCTTTTGCGATTCGATCTTCCCTGTCTTCCATAACCTTGCGCATCTTTTCCTCCATCAGACAATTTTCAATTTACTAGAGTGGGGACGACTGTAGACTGTATTAATGCCAACAGCAAAACACTGAATTGTACAAGCAATCAGCCATTTTTACCCTTCTAAATCGCACTGCTGCTTGAGCCAAGCTGCCTGCGCAAATGTGATAACCTTTCAACCGATCGAGAGAGAGGCGCCACTTGAGTCTTACCTACCTGGGCCATAGTGCAGTCAGGTTCAATGTTTCGGGGGTCAACGTATATGTGGACCCTTACCTCAAGGACCCGATTGATTGGACGAAATTGCCGAAAGGCGATCTGGTTTTGTTCAGCCACGGGCACTTCGATCATGGCGTCTTGATGGCCGGCAAGCTTTATGAAGCCTGGAAATGCAAATTTGCCGGACCGCGTGTTTTGATGCGCTGGATGGCAAGAAAGTATAGAAAGCGCATTCCTAATGACGCACTGATCAGTATCGACCACCACGAAACTATTTCTTTTGATCAGATCAAAGTGCGCGCCATTCCGGCGCACCATCCTGTCAATCGACTTGGCAAGACAATCTTGGCCCTGCATGCCCGGACGCGCGCGCCCGGCAAGCCCGTCAACGGCTACTATTTCGAGGGCTTTTACCATGCCGGCGATACCATTTATACACAGATAATTCGAGACAGCCTCAAGGGTTTTCCTGTGCACACTGCCTGCCTGCCCATCGGCGGAAAGTATGGCGTGGCATCGCCGGAAGAAGCCTTGAAAATTGCCGAGGAAATAGGGGCCAAGCGGGTGGTGCCCCTGCACTATCAGGCTCTCGTCGAACGCGTACCTTTCCGCTACCAATCCTCCGATCTGGTCAAATATGCGCGCTCCACCGGCACAAATATTGAGATCTGCCCTTTGGCAATTGGCGAGCTGATCGAAATTACAAGCAAAGCCTCCAGCTAGTTGGCAAGCTCAGGCTATGTTTTCATGAGAAATTCGGGCGGCAAGCCAATCGGCTATAAACTAAATCTCTGGGTACAACCAGTTTTAGGTTATTACTTAGCGGTCTGATAAAGTTGCCTGACGAACATTCCAATCAAGACGCCAAGACCATTCGCTTGATGAAGCATCCCAGAGCACCTGCGGAAGCTCAAATTGAGGAATTGCTGTCGACTGCCAAGAAAAATTTGCGGGTCACAGTTGAACAGCCTTTCAACGAATCTGGCGAGCCGTATATGCTCAGCAGTTTTGTCGAATCGGCCAAGGCGGAATGCTTCTGGATGTTCTATCGCGGTGTCGGTCCTGATTCGGCACTGCTCTGGAATATGATGACCGATGATCCCGGTTTGATTCACCATTTGATGACATCGCAGTTTCCCCAGTTGGAGACAGGGTTTGCTGTTCCCAAGTCCAAGGAAGTGGCCCGTGCAGTCGCCAATTATAAGGACGCGCATGATTCGGCGCTGCCGGCCGACTCAGAGTTTGAGTTGTCCAGCAGTGTTGCCGCCTTGAACTTTCCCAAAAGCGCTAAGCCCGAGCATGATTTGTTGACGCTGCCGGACGAATCGCAGGCGCAGAAGGGCAGAAAAGACGCCCAGAAACCGCCGCCAGAGTTTGCCTATCAGCCTCAGGTGCAACCGCCGTCTCCTGCGCAGCCAGTGGCGCCAGCGCCCTTTGCCGGACCGACGCCGCCCTTGGCCCCGAATCTGTCGGTTCCATCGGTGCAGCCTCATCATCAAAATCTGGAGCCTCCCCCGGGTTATACACCTTTGCAGCTGCCACAGGGCGTGCATCTGGCTCATACGCCTCAAGTTCCGCCTCTACCACTGGCGCCCATGCCCATGCCACCCGCGCCGACGCCCGAGCAGTATATGCCTCCATTTTTAGCGGCCGGCCATCCGGCTGCCACTGAGCAGGAAGCGGCCAAGCCGACGCGCCCGCACGACCAGACGCTGAAGCTGGAAAGAGAAGGACCGCAGCATTCTGCCAGTTCACCGACACAAGCAGGTCACACCTGGTTGAAGGACGATCGCGGCACCAGCATGGTTGTCGAGCCTGTGGCCGGTTCGCCAAGCGAATCGGATTCTCCATTTGTACAACCGAAAAAGTCGCCCAAGGCCACCAACCAGAAACTGAAGGCGCGCCCGATGTTGGAGGGCGACTTGACCAATTTGCAGATGCCCACGCTTCTGCAATCAATCAACATGGGCAAAATGACCGGGCGATTGGATCTCCAGTCGGGCGGCGAATTAGCCGTTATCTATTTCAAAGAGGGCATGCCCTTACATTGTCAATTGCGCAATTCGGAAGGCGAAACCGCGCTTGTAGAGGCGATCGGATGGGATGAAGGCGAATTTCGATTTTTTATGGAATCGCCCTATCATCGAGAAACAATCAAAAAGCGTCTTGACCTCTTGCTTATGGAAGGTGCGGCCCTTATCGATCAAAGTAAGTTTCTCAAGGAGATTGGTGTAAACCTGGAGTCTTACCTGGTTCGCAACCATGCCGACATCACCGAGCAGCTGTTTGAAGAGATGGTATCGAGAGGTGCCGCTGCCGAAATGAATTTGCAGAAGATGCTCTATCAGTTGATTGATAACGAGAGCACTCTTGAAGACTTGCTGCGTTTGAGACCAATGCCGAAGCCGCGTTGGGTGCCGGTTATGTTCAACCTGGTCACCTGCAGTCTGGTCTCCTTTTCCGATCGTCCCTTGCGTGAAGGAGTGGAAGAAGCGGCGGCCGAGAATATCGACTGGCCGGCAATTCAGGCTTTCGAGGACTCGATTCGCATCGCCGAGACGGGTTTTCTCAGTTATCCGGCTTTCTTCTATCATCTAGAGCGCGAATACGAGCGTTTTGAGCGTTTCCAAAGACCTTTCTCGCTGATCATTCTGGAAATTTCAATCAAAGAAGAATTATCGGAAACCAAAGATCCAAAGGTCCTTCAAGACAGAGCGGTGCTCGGCCAGGTCTCAACCAGAGTCGACAAGCTGAAGAGAAAGACCGATATTGCCGGTCATTTCGGCGAGACCCAATTTGCTTTGCTCTTGTTGGAAACAGAAGGAGAAGCGGCCAGAAACTTTGCCAGTCGCCTGGCCGAAGCGATTGCCATGAATCCTTTCACCACCGACCGAGTGGAAGTAGTCCGTCTGACGGTCCGTTTGGGTGTGGCTTCCGTTCCTGAGACCTGCCGGGATCTGGGTCGATTAATATCGGCGGCGCGCCCGCAAAATTCTCAAAAAGACTGAGTTTCATTTTGAAGATTCTCGCCGTTTTTTTTGTTGATTCTTCGCTTAAGGTGGTAAATAAGGGTTACGGCCTTGTGCGTTGGAAAATTTTTTTTCAGCGTCAGTTGTCTTTGCTAGCGCATGACAAGCGAGGCTTGAAAAGGAGGTTGGGTCAGTAAATACAGAGCCTTTTATAAAGCTTTGTATAAGTTTGTTAATCTGCTTACTAATATGCGGCCATCATTAGAACAAGGCCCATAAGCATTTTTGGAGTTCGGAGTACGTGTTCTGGGAAACGGCGGACTGATCTGCCCGTTTCACAAGGCGCGGCAAAGTATAATTCCGAGGGGACTCCATCTTAAGGAGTAAAGGGAGTTAAAAGATGGGAAAAGCAGTAGGCATCGACTTGGGAACGACCAACTCTTGTGTTGCCGTTATGGAAGGTGGTCAACCGGCGGTGGTTTCCAACTCTGAGGGTGGTCGAACGACGCCTTCGGTAGTAGCCTTCACCAAGTCGGGTGAACGGCTGGTCGGGCAATTGGCCAGACGCCAAGCAGTTCTTAACCCAGAAAACACCGTTTATTCGATTAAGCGATTTGTGGGACGACGCTTCTCTGAAGTGCAGTCCGAACAAAAAATTGTGTCCTATAAAGTCAAAGAAGGCGCCGACGGCGGATGCAAAGTCGCCATTCAAGGCAAGGATTATTCGCCGGAAGAAATCTCGGCAATGATTTTGCGTAAGTTGAAAGAAGACGCCGAAAAGTATTTGGGTGAAAAGGTCACCTCGGCAGTAATCACGGTCCCTGCTTATTTCAACGACTCGCAGCGCCAGTCCACTAAAAACGCCGGAACAATCGCCGGTCTGGACGTACTTCGTATCATCAACGAGCCGACAGCAGCGGCCCTGGCTTATGGTCTGGACAAGAAAGACAACGAAATTATTCTCGTATTCGACCTGGGCGGCGGCACCTTCGACGTGTCGATTCTGGAAGTTGGCGACGGCGTATTTGAAGTTAAGTCCACCTCCGGTGACACGCACCTGGGCGGCGATGACTTCGACCATCAAGTTGTCACCTGGGTAGCCGATGAATTCATGAACCTTGAAGGCATCGACCTGCGCAAGGACAGACAAGCTCTGCAAAGACTGACTGAAGCAGCTGAAAAAGCAAAGATCGAACTTTCATCAGTAACTGAAACCAACATCTCGCTTCCCTTCATCACAGCTGATGCCACCGGTCCCAAGCACTTGGAGATCAAATTGACTCGTGCTCGTTTCAATGAACTGACACGCAGTTTGGTCGAACGTTGCCGCAATCCTATGGAACAAGCATTGAAAGATGCCAAGCTGGGTTATGAGCAGCTCGACGAAGTTGTATTGGTAGGTGGTTCAACCAGAATTCCTGCCGTGCAAGAACTGGTCAAACAAGTTACCGGCGGCAAAGAGCCCAACCAATCCGTAAACCCGGACGAAGTTGTCGCTGTTGGTGCTGCAATTCAAGCAGGCGTATTGGGCGGCGAAGTGAAAGGAGTTGTACTCCTCGACGTTACGCCGTTGTCCCTTGGTATCGAGACGATGGGCGGTGTGTTCACCAAGCTGGTTGAGCGCAACACCACCATTCCGACCAGAAAAGCGGAAGTCTTCTCGACTGCCGACGACAACCAGACGGCTGTCGATATCTATGTATTCCAGGGCGAACGTCCGATGGCTCGCGACAACAAGCTATTGGGCAACTTCCGTCTGGATGGTATTCCGCCGGCAGCCAGAGGCAACCCGAAAGTCGAAGTTACATTCGACATCGACGCCAACGGCATCATGAACGTCACCGCGCGTGACCAAATGACCGGCAAAGAACAAAAAATCACCATTACCGCTTCCACCAACATGTCTAAAGAAGACATCGAACGGGCTATGCGCGATGCCGAAACCTACTCGGCCGACGACCGCAAGCGCAAAGAAGAAGCGGATGTGCGCAACGAAGCAGACAGCATCTGCTACGCAGTCGAAAGACAAGTGCGCGATCTCGGTGAAAAGGTCTCCTCCGGGGAAAAGGCACGGGCAGAAATGTTGGTTGCCGACCTCAGGCAGAAGCTCAAGGACGATGCAGATCTCGAGTCGGTCAAACAAATCATGAACGAACTCAGAGGCGCACTGGTTCTCTTGCAACAAGCAGCTGCCCGCGGCACAGATGAAGCCGGTGGAATGGAAGACTACACCACAGGTGGCGATGCTGGCGGTGGCGCCGGTGGTGGCTACCAATACGGTAATGGCGGCGATGGCGGCGGCGATGCCGGCTATGCCAGCCAGAGTGGAGAAGATGTCGTCGATGCCGAATTTAGGGCCTCGGACGACTAGTCTCAACTAATCTAGATTTGTAGGGTCGACGCCATGCGTCGACCTTGCTTTTTAGGTTTTGATTTAGGGGCAGCCAGCGCCGGCGGCGCCCATTTCTAAGAAAGCGTTGAGGTGCGGAACAAAAAATCAGGGACAGCTGTCTTGACAAATAGGTGGATTAGGTCTTTGTTTAAGTTATAGACTCGCAATCGCAGATTGCTTTGGACTTCGGTCGAATTTGAGCATCGATGAACAAATCAGAAAGTGCATTTAGAAAACCGTGGAATCAAGCGTTAGCGGCTTTGGGCTTAGGCCTTTGCCTCTCGTTGACCTTGCCCGGCCAAGCCATGGCTCAAAACGCCAGCACTGGTCCGAGTATTTCCGATGTGGAAAAGCTGGAAAACAAGATGTTTTCCAGGCAATATCCCAACGATCCACCAGAAAAGCGGGTGGAAAGGCTGGAACTGCTGGTTTTCGGGGCTACCCAGGCGGGCGGATTGGATGAGCGCTGGGCGCGTCTATCCCAGGCCATAAAGGACAGGCAGAATCCTGAATCGACGATGCCGCAGCCGAAGAGTGCCGAAAGCCTGACTGCGCCTCCAAAATCGAGTGCCGCACCGCCCAAGGCCGGCAATTACCCGGCTGTAGACTCGCTTGAGTGGCGGGTTTTAAAGAAAACATTTCGTCAAGAGCCAATCAGCGACAGACTTTCGCGTCTGGAGACCAAATTGCTCGGACAGGCAAATCCAGGCATGGCATTGGTTGACAGGGTCGAACGCCTGAAGAAAATCGGAGCAACAGTTGCCGCAGGCAGCCAGCCTGCCAATTCCGCCAATTTGCCGCCTGCCATTCTCGGACCGATGCCTAAAGCCGTGCCGCGCGGCATGCCTTTTATGTTTGGCGATGCCGATGACCAGGCTACACCCAGTCCATTTTCGATGCGACCGTTTTCCGGCATGGATGACTCATCCAGTTTTGGCCAAATCAACCGCATGATGTCTGAAATGATGTCGCAGATGAACCGCCAGATGCGCGACTTGAAGAATCTGCCGCCCGGTGTCTATCAATACAAGATCGATCCTTCAGACCCTGGCTCATCCGGCCTTTCGCCTTTCAAGACCGTTCCTCTACAACCCTTTCAACCCTCGAAGCCCGGCCAGGCTACGCCGGTGCCGAATTTAATCCCTAAAAAGGCGCCCACAGTGCAAGACGTCTTGCCTCCTTACGCCGATCCCAATTCAATCTAAAGCATAAATATGAACGACCATGTCCTTGTTCCATTGCCCTGAAAGTGTGGCTGGCGGCAAAGGTGGACCGGCATTTTGCAAAAGAGCGCTTGACATTAACGGGCTCTAGCTTGTTTGCCCCGACAATTCTCTAAAATAGTCAAGTGCTATGGCGGCTATAGAGGTTCGTGTTGCCCGCTTCAGTAGAGACTATTAGAAAGCCGGAAGCGCCGGCTGCCAATAAAAAGGACAAGCGCCGGGGCCTGGTCACGCGCATGCTCTGGTCACTGGCAATTTTTGGCGCCATAAATGCCGGGCTCTGGACGTTGGCTGGGGACGGCAAGAAATCTCAAGGTGACGCCAATTGCTGGAACAGCGCCGCATCCGTTGAAGAAACCATCAACAGCTTCAAGGCTTTGAAGGACAAACCCGATGTCATTTTGCTGGGCTCTTCACTGGTGATGTTTCCTTTCTGGGCGATGGATGTGGAAGAAAATAAAGGCATTGCCGACATCTTTCGCTATCACAATTCAGAAGCGCTCAAGAAAATGCTCAAAGCGACAGGACATGAGCAGAAAACTGTATACAGCTTGGCAGTCTTCGGACAAATGGCGTCAGACGCTTATTTGATCACCAATGAATTCGTAAAAGGCGACAAGACTCCCAAAGTGATCATCTACGGTATCGCTCCCAGAGACTTCTACGATCACAGCCTGGCGTCGCCGATGGCGACATTCTCATTCCAGAAAATAGTCAATCTTTCCAATTTTCCCAATTACGCAAATGCTTTTTTGCCTGACTTCAACAAGAAAGCGGACTGGCTGGCCATGCACCTTTGCTACTTCTACGGCAAGAGATGGCGTTTGCAGATGGAGACCGACAAAGCAGTAAATAAAGTCTATTCGGTTTTCGGCATCGCTGATGCCAATGCCACTAAATCCGATACCACGGCCCAGGGCGGCTTTATGATGGAAGGTTCCACCGAACAACGCTGGGAAAATAGTGCCAAGGAATACAGAGGGCGCTACAAGGAAATTGCCGAGAAAGATCATTCATTGCAAATGAGCTTCCTGACTCGCACTTTAGAGAATTTGCGCAAGCATGGCGTCAAGGTTGTGCTCGTCAACATGCCTTTGACGAAGAGAAATCTCGATATTCTTCCGCCCGGTTTTTACGCGCAGTATCAAAAAGAAATCAAGGACGTCGCCAATATGCCCGGTGTGAAACTCGTCGATCTTGGCGATCGCAAGGATTTTACGGATGCAGACTATTGGGACACCACCCACCTCAATCACGGCGGTGGGCACAAACTTCTGAAACACATTGTTCCAGCCGTGGATGCAATGCTTTGAACTTTTAAAAGGCGCGCCTGCGAAATGGTGAGCCAAAGGCAGTGATTTTGCGAATCGGTTCGCGCAGGAAAACTGATTCCTTCTGGCGCGAAATTGCAGAAACGCCGGAAAGATCGAAAATGATCTTGTCGCCGTTGTTGAAGACGACTGTGGTGATGCCGGAGAATTCAATCGC
The DNA here is from genome assembly GCA_964531315.1 of uncultured Candidatus Obscuribacterales bacterium. GTDB lineage: Bacteria > Cyanobacteriota > Vampirovibrionia > Obscuribacterales > Obscuribacteraceae > QKMZ01. Next base: position 97,037 of record CAZHEZ010000001.1, read on the forward strand.
TTGTGCGATGATTTCACCGCCCTTATCCAGCCCGAAGGTCGAGTTGTCGCCGGGGTTTTCCAGGGACGGTGTTATTTGTCTGACAATGGGATTGCCCTTCCCGTCTTCCATAATCCAGCCGAGTGTTTTGTAGATAATCAGCCGATCTTTGTTTTTGAACTCGAGAATTTCCTGGTCCGGCAATTGCTTTAGCGTGTCGCCCGTTTTCAATTTTTCCGTTCGTTTTTGCGGGCTGCTCTCTGCGTCATCAACCTCTTCCGGCGCAATTTTCTCGCCTTCTATTGTGGTTGCGGTCGATTCATCGAAGGTAAAAGGTGCCGCCAGACCGAGGCGCTGATTGGGCATCTGGAAGCTGGTTCTCATATTGCGCGGTAGACCGCCGCCACCGCCATAATATCCAAGTCCGGTCGGCTGCGGTGAATAGGAAGAACGCAGGTTGGAAAGAAATGCAGCTGATTGTTCGGCATTGCCCGGCATACTTTCCTGCTCTTCAGCCGAAGAGTCGAGGGCTTCCTCTTTTTTTCCGTCTTCCGGGATAACAGGATCGTTCATCTATCAGGTCCTGTGCAATTAGAGTCAGCTGTGCGGTCTGGTGCAAACAATTTAAAAGCTTGCGGCGTGCGCATCTAGCCGACAGTATTCCTAATATACACCTTCTTGCCGGTGGGCAAGCAAGAGACTCTTTCACCATACGCCGGAAGTGGCACCGGCAGCCGCTTTGTTAAGATTATTGCTCTCTCAGGCTGACCGAGATGATCTTGTCGCCTTTTTGAATGCGCTGCACTGCGTCCATACCATTGAGCACGCCGCCGAAGATTGAATACTGGTGATCGAGCCTGGGCTGCGGCTGGAGAGTAATGTAGAACTGGCAGCTGGCTGAATTGGGGTTCTTGGGAAAACGGGCCAGAGCCACTACGCCTGGCGCATTGTGACTGAGTTGAGAGGATGTTTCCAGGGGAACCATTTTCGGTTTGCCTGTTTTTGGATCGTTGTACAATCCGGATCCGTCGCCGTTCGGGCAGCCGCCCTGAATGACGAAACCTGGCTCCACGCGGTGAAATGTCAGCCCATTGTAAAAACCGGCTTGCACCAGTTCCATAAAGTGTGCCACTGTGCGTGGTGCTTGCTTGCGGAAGAGTCGAATCAATATTACGCCCTTGCTGGTTTCCATAACGCAAAGCGGGTCGGGTCTCGCTTCACTGGACTGAGAAGGTGCAACTCCGCCCGGGTAAACAGGTGGGCGCTCGTTGATAGGCACTCGCGGATTGCCCTGATTGGCTGAGGGCGGCGGCTGGGAGACTCCGGCCTGGGCGGGGCTGTAAATCGGCTGTTGCGATGCTGCACCCTGTCCGGGCGCGGGTGTCTCAGGATTAGGGGCGATCGTGGCGGCAGTGGCAGCCGGCGCAGGCACAGTGGCCGGCTGTGGGGCATTGGCAGAGGGAAAAGTGACGTCCGGCGGGATCATGTCCGGGTCTGTGCGGTCGGCAAAGGCAGAGGGCGTCCCGCCGCAGATTACCGAGAGGGCGGCAAGAACGGCAGTTATGAGGATTTGGCGCTTCAACATCTTGATTCTTTCCTTTCTCACACTCACCAGTGCCGCAGATTCTAATTCTGATTCTAAGGGCAGATACCGAAAAATGCCTGCCCTTTAGATTTCAAAGTCTCGAAAGACCTTTACCTGTGGGTGCAGGGCTAGAAAGGAGGCGGGAATCTGGGCTGTCACTTCACCGGATAAAGCCTTTGTCAGTGCCGTTTTCTTCTTTTCGCCTGAGGCGATGAGAATGATTGAGCGACTGTCCAGAATCGTTTCAATCCCGATTGTGATTGCCCTGGTCGGTACTTTGTCGGGGCTGCCGAAAGCAGGGGCATTTGCTTCTCTGGTCGATTGAGTGAGCCAGTGACAGTGCGTCCAGCTCAATTGGGGGGTGCCCGGCTCATTGAAGGCAATGTGCCCGTTGGTGCCCAGACCGAGAACGCAAAGGTCAAGACCGCCCTCACCGGCGATTACCTGGTCGTAATTGTCCTGATACCTGGGGCTAAAACGGCTTTTCTGAGGGAGATTGGTTTGCTTGTAGAGATTGGACTCCAGAAAATAGTGAAAGGACTTATCTTCGTCCACGTCTATGTAATCGTCCAAAGCGAAGCATTTGGATTGGGACCAGTCCAGGGTGCCTGCGTGAGACCATTCGGAGAGGATCTGATAACAGCCGACCGGAGAGCGCCCGGTCGGCAATCCGAAGTTGCTGTTTGGCTTGATTTTGAGCTGCCTGGCAATCGCCTCCGCCACATTGAGGCTCATTGCGTCGTATAAATTGGACACCCTTAATTCCCGGTTGAGTAAATCTCTGGATTCTTTGCTCTTCAATATTAGACCGAGAGCAGGAATTTGCTTATTGTCGTTAAAATAAAACAGGATAGTCGCAGTTATCAGTATCGATTCCAAAGAAAGCGATGTGCCGATCTTTTCTGGTTTTCGTGTTTTTCATGCCTCTACTTCACAAGCTGTTTTCCATAATCCTTATTCTGGCAGTACTGACGCCGGCTTTTGTCTTCGAGCAAGCGGACGCGCAGGTGATCAAGCGCAAATTGCCCAAAGCCGGCTTTCAACCCCTGATGCATACCGGCACTCCCGGTGTAGGCTACAGCGGCAGCGGCAGCGCCGCTGGGCAGCAGATGGTCTCAGGAAGCTCGCAAGGCATGCACCTGGTGCCTGGGTTGGACAGGGGCAATCGAGCCTCTGCAAACGACTGGTACGACCCCGGCGAGCCCGATTTGAAGATGCAGTGGGTGCGCTGGGAACCGCGCAAGATGCCTTTGAAAGTCTGGATCAGCCCGGGATTGCAATTGCCATCTTTGCCTTTCCAGGAATTGAAAGCGACTCGCGTCGATACTGTCGCCCAGATGTGCTTTCAGGGCACTGAGCCCAACCCGTTTGCCGGTCTTTCTCAAGTGACCGGCTGGACAGATGAAATGGGGGAGGCGGTGGCCGCCGGAATTGAAATGTGGAAGCCTTTCGAGCAAGAAGGTCTCTTCTCTTTTGACTTCACAGGCAATCCCAGAGAAGCAAATATCCTTGTCTTTTTTAACGATAACTTTCAAGGCGCCACCGAACCTGGTGGCATATCGACGGGTGGTTATACCTGTGCGCAAGCGATCCCTTTTGCCAAGATCACAGAAGCATTGCAACAAGGAAAGAATCCACGCACTCCGCCTGTGGTTATGGAGCTGTCACTGGGAGTAAACAGCACTATCGAGAAATTGAAAGCGGCCACCGCTCACGAGTTTGGTCATGCCCTCGGTATCAAAGCGCATTCACCTTATAGAGACGACATCATGCATGAAAACCGTGTAGTAGAACAGCTTTCCCCGGCGGACAAAAATACGATCCGGCGTCTCTATCGCTCGCGCACTCAGTGGGTGCTTTAAAAAAGGGCGATGCATGGCATCGCCCCTACGACAGACAGACCCTAACGGCCTCTCAGAGTTTGATCCAGCACTGCATTGTTGAGATTCTGGTCCAGGTAGTCTTGAATCCGTTCGTCCGACTGGAGATGCTGTGACATCTTCCATTCGTCGTCGTGGACTTTCAGGCGTTGTCCGGGTTGAAGCGATTTTACTTTCGGATCATATTGATCGCGGTTGAAGCCGTTCAGCTCGGCAATCTGTGATGAATAATTGACTACATCCGCTTCTGCCGGTGTTTGTCCGTTTTCCCGGGAAAGTATATGGCGGGCAATGCGGTCGAAGCCCTGCCCCGGTTTAACCGCGTATAGAGAATTTTCCTCGATGGCGGCTTGATCTTGGCGAGTCATTTGTCTTGCTTCTTTGAGGACGTCCAAATTGTGGTGCTCAGTTTCGCATTTGGCTTTTGTCTGTTCCACAAAATAACTGGACTTGGCATTGGCGGCGACATCAACCTCTGCAGGGCTGCTGAAGCCGGTTCCTTTAGCGACGGTGTCGTAGGTCAAAATGCCATCGCAGCCCATGGTATCGCCCTGACCGCGCTGTTCGACGCGGCGCATTTCGGAGCTGCCCCACTTCTTGTAGAGAGCATCGATCGCCTGTCTTTCCTCGGTGGTGTATATGGTGTCACCCTTGTCGTGCGCTCTGTCATCGGCTTTTCTGGCGTCTTTCAGATCCCAGTAGTTGATCGAGATCTGACCATCGTGATTTCTGGCCAGTTTGTTGAAGAGCTCACCATCGTTGGCAAGCAATGGTTGCACGACGTCCAGCGAACGTCTCTGCTTCTCAATGCCTTTCAATGTGGCGTCGATATCTCTTCCTGTAAGCGCGTCTTTTTCATGAGAACCGAGCAAAAGAAATCCGCCTTCGTGATCGAATTTTGCATGCCTGATCGTTTCATACTGCTTCATGACACTGTCTGCCATCAATGCATCAAACTTGCTGCCGGCGCCGTTTTGAATATCGGATTTGGTGACGTCGTGACCCAGCTCTTTGTATTTTTCAGCCAGCCAGACGACGGCCATTTTGTCCACCGCCGAGTCCGAAAGTGTGCCTACTCGGCCTGTGGCGCTGTCGCTCATGCTGCTGCGCACGGCGCATCCGGCACTATTTTCAAAATCTTGTCTGAATTTGGCATAGGCTTCAAAAGCCGGAGTGTTGACCTCTACGCTTACTGGTTCGCTGCTTGCGTTTTGAATTTCTCGTGCCATTTTGCTCTTCTCCGCTAGAAACTTTTAGTCGTGTCTTTCGCCAAATTCGTCGATGCGCAAACGCTTTGTTTGTGCGCTCATGCGAACCGGGGGTTCGACTTCCAAGGTAAGTTTCCTGTGTGTTAGCAACGTGGCAGTTGTGGGAAGACTACGTAGCTCGTGCTCAGCTGCCGGACAGGCTTTGCGCGAATCGGCGCTGGGCTGTGATCGTATTGAGACAACCGTGTTTTGTGTTGCCACCAAGAAGACATAGGCCTGCTATTGAGAGGCCTACAGCTTGGAAATCGGCACTGTCAAATGCACGTCGCGATATTGTTCTGTGGGCGGCAGAAAGTTGGGCAGGTATACATCGGCAGATGCATTTAGATCTCTGCCCGGCACTTTGATTACGCCGTGCACTTCGCCGTGGGCATTGATTTGTTTGCCGGTAAACTCAACTTTAGCTATCTGGTCGGGCTTTCCGGGCATCTGGATTTTGGCTGCAATACTGGCCGGCAGCTCCATAGTGAAGTCGCGATCGTTTTTCAAAACTACTTTCAATTTGATCTGAGAGCGTGACGGCACCACTCCTTCCAGTTCAAAACGCACCGTGCCGCGAGTGTTTGCGGCATTTTGCTGCATCGTTTGCTTGACGGCATTCAGTTGCTCGGGGCTCAAACCCTTCACCATTGCTGCATGAACATTGGGCGGCAAGGCGGTCAAACTAGCCAGTGTCTCAGGCGAGAGAGACTGCAACTTCATCTTGATGAAGTCCGGTGCCGCTGGGGGCACAGGAGAAATGGGCGGCAAAAGATCAACAGGAGGTGTTTGGTTCATAGGCGGCGCCGGAGCTAAATCGCTAGGAACACTTGTAACAGAAGAGGCAGGTGCCAGGCTCTTTAATGCGTTATTGGCGTCAGCCAGCTGGGAGGCTAACTGACGATTTTGTTCTTCCAAACTGCCGATGCGTTGATAGGCTTGCTGCAATCCTTGAGTTGGAACAGGTTGGGCGGCGCCTGCTTGAGCTGAAGCGGCCGGTGCGCTGTCTGTTTTACCGGGAGCAAATCCCAGTCTGGAGGCTGCTGCACTGGCGGCCATAGTGGTTGCCGTCGAGACGTCGGCTGCTGAAAAGGATTTGAAGCCGCCCTGCATGAGCTGAGGCAAAGCCTGAGCTGCTGACGTCAGATTGGCGCTGGACAGTCCGCCCGGGAGGGATTTCAGAGCGAGACCGGCCAGAGTATTGCTGGCGGCCGGGGCTGCTGCTGCCGGTGGGGTTGTACTGGCGGCTGCTCCGGCCGTGACCGGCGTTTCGGTGGTCAGACCGGACGGCAGTGGTGGCAGAGCTGGAAGCGGCGGCAAAGGCGGCAGATTGAGTGATGAGCCGCCACTGGAACTGGCCGATGTATAGCCGAGCGCTTCATGAGTTTGATCTTCCACTTTTTGCATGCGTTTTTTTTCACTTTGCTGGAATCCTCTTAATTGGCCGAGGAATCCGGAAAGACTGTTGACTTGGCTGGTCGTGGAGAGCGCTCCCGAACTGGCGCTGGTTGCCGCTTGAGCCGCTGCTGCCGCTGCTGTGCCGGACGGACTGGGCAAAGTAAGGGCGGGCGGCAATTCACCGGGGCGCACTTGCGAATTGAATTGCGGCAACATCGATGGTGGCGCACCAAGTTGTTGCTGACTGAGGAAATTGATCACCTGTGGTGATGCTATACCGCCGGCTTGAGGCGCGGTAGGCGGCATGACCATTGTGGTAGCTTGTGTTTTTGCGGCCAATTCTTGCAGTTTCTTGGCCGCTATGGCATTTTTGGGTTCTTCGCGAATCACACTCATATAGGCATCGTGTGCTTCCGAATAAAGTCCCAGGCGAGTCGATAGATCGCCTTCGTACAAACGGATTTTCACATCTGTAGGAGCAATGCCTGAGGCTTCCACTATCTTTGAATGCGCTTCTCTAATGGCACCATTGGTGTCCAGTGTCTGTGCTGCCTGATAGGCTTTCATCGCTTCCTGACGGGCAAGAGCGAGTTTGAAACTTTGTCTGGCCGCTGGAAGATTGGGATTATCGGGCTCCAGCCTTACTACTTGTTTGTATTCGGTTTGCGCCGACTTGAGATCGCCAGAGAGTTGATATGCTCTTGCTAATCCCAGATGCTGACTGGCATCGCGCGGATTTTTCGCGACCTGTCTGTGCCAGAGATCTATCAATGTTCTTCCGGCCACTTTGTCATCTGAATTGATGATGAGCGCGCGGCTGAGATCGTTGTTGGCGCCAATCACATCGCCTTGCGTGTAGCGCAAGCTGCCCAATTGCCTCAAAGCGGCTCCGGAATTGGGATCGAGTTCGAGGGCTTTTTGGAATTCGCTTTTTGCCGTTTCCTTCTTCCCTTCCTTAAATAGCATCGTGCCGGCGCCGATATGACCTTCGGCCGATGATTTGATGGCAAGAGCGGCTCTGTATTCAACCAATGCTTCTGAATTCTTTCCATCGCGGGCCAGCGAATCAGCCATTTTTAAACGCACACTGTCGCTTGTATGGTCGACGCCTTTCTTTTTCAGCCAGTCGTTGAGCATGGCCGATGCAGTCGTGCTGCCGGGTTCGACATTGAGCGCTTCGCGTGCGGCTTTGATGGCATCATCGAAATCCTTTGAGGCCACCCAGGCTTTGCCGTGGGTTATCAGCGTTTGCACGAATTCGGATTTGAGAACCTTGTCTTTTGGAAAGGCTTTCACATAGTTTTTGATCAGCGTTTGCGCTTCTGTAAATTTGCCTTCCTTGAGGAGTGCGTCAAGTTGCGTCGCTGCATGCGCCACTTGTGATGAGATGGCCTGTGCTTGCGGGCTGCTCAAAGCGTCGTAGCTCATACGAGAAGCAGTTGTGGTCGGCTGCGACATCGGCGCCAATAATCCCATAGGCGGTGCCACAATTGACGGCGTCACGGCCGGCGGCGGCGGGATCAGCCCGTTTTTGGATTTGGCAGGCGTGCTTGTAGACGGATATGAGGGCACGGAGATGTTGAACGGCATAGGCGATGGAGACAGCCCACTCGAGTCATAGCTGGAATTTGAATAGCTGGGCGTGTCGCGCATTTCGGAGTCATAGTGCCGTCTGTACCTGGTGGCCGGCACAATGATTTGTTTGGCATGGGCAAAATCGGCCGCCTGACAGGGCGGCAGGCAAAGCGGCTGAGACGACAAGCCAAGCGTTTCTGCGACCAGGCAGGAGCCTGGAAGGACGATGAAGAGAAAAGCTTTTTTTAGTCTATCGTTGGTCACAGTGTTTTTGTCAAAACAGAATTTCTTGACCCATATACAAGCACGTAGCAAACCGGGGTTTGCTCGGGCCGTATAGCCGTTTGTTTGCTGATTGGTGATATCGGCAACGCCAAGGATATTCTAGTGACAACCTTAGAATAATCAAAGAGGGAAATTACGAGGTAAAGCAAAGTTTTGTCCGGTTTTTACCGGGGAAAACCGTCAAAACTGCCAAGAATGGCGTTTTCCTTGGGCTTGAGGCTGAAAAGAGACCGGCGGCGGTGGGTATTGCCCACCCTGCTTTGTAAAAGGTTTCGGAACACCCATCTATAAATGTCAGTCTTTAACTTACACTTGGAAAGGTTGCCGGGCGCCAGCCAGAAAGTCGGCCAGAAATTCGCATGGCCCTTTCGAGCTTTGCGCTTGGCTTACTGTTTAATGTTTCCGGTCTGTTCATAAACAAAAAGGGTTTTCAGATGACTACGGCAGTCAAAGACAATGACACCAGTTTGATGGAAAGGGTCAATCACCTGACCCGGCAAGCCCGCCTTGCCGCTGCTGTCTTCTGTCAGTACTCGCAGGAAGACGTGGATCGTATCGTCAAGGCCATGACTGCCGCTGCCATCGAGAATGTCGAAAAGCTGGCACGGGCGGCCTGCGATGAGACACGCATGGGGCTTTTCGAAGACAAGATGCTGAAAAACTTCGTCGCCTCGGAGTTTCACTATCACCAGATCAAGGACAAGAAAACAGTCGGCATCATCAGAGAATTTCCCGAAGACAACATGGTGGAAATCGCTGAGCCTGTGGGCGTTATCCTGGCACTTTCGCCGGTAACCAATCCAACCTCCACAATCATCTTCAAGAGTCTTGCCGCAGCCAAAACCCGCAACTCAATTATCTTCAGCCCGCACTTGATGGCGGCCGAGTCCAGCAACCTGGCTGCAAAAGTCGTCTACGAAGCTGCTATTGAAGCGGGCGCACCCAAGGGATTCATCGGCTGGGTGGAAAAGTCTTCCCGGCTGAGGCGGGAAACAGAGCTGATGATGGTGCACCCGGAAGTGGATCTGATCTTCGCCACCGGTGGCACACAAATGGTCAAAGCTGCCTGCAGCTCAGGCAAACCGGTGCTCGGCGTCGGCTCGGGCAATACCCCCGTATACGTCCACAAGAGCACAAATGTCCGTCAGGCGGCGATGGATATCATCATCTCCAAGACATTCGACAACGGCACCGAATGCCCGTCCGAGCAAACTCTTGTGATCGACCGCGAAATTGCTGATTCTTTGATTGCCCAATTCAAAGAATACGGCTGCCATGACTGCACAGATGAAGAAGTAGAGAAAGTTGCAGACACAGTGATTGATGCCCGCACCGGCGGAATGAACTACCGCATGGTCGGCCAGAAGGCTAATTTCATTGCCGAGAAAGCCGGCATCGATGTTGCCCCCGATACCAAAATCTTGCTTTGCCATTTGAAGGGCGAACTCAGGCACCATAGACTGGCAGTTGAAAAACTGATGCCGGTCTTGAGCTATGTTGTCGTCGACTCCGTGGAAGACGGGCTTAATCGCGCTCTTGATGTCAATTATGCAGGCGGCACTGGACACACAGCCGGCATTTTTTCTGAAGACGAAGAAGTGATCGAACAGTTTGGAACCTACATCAACGCCGGGCGCATCATCGTCAATTCACCCACGTCAATCGGCGGATTGGGCGGCATCTACAACAACTTGAACACGACTTTGAGCTTCGGCTGCGGCACCGGTGGCGGCAACATCACCACCGACAATGTCGGCATCAAGAACCTGCTCAACTACAAGCGCGTACCCAGACGCAAACACTTCACATTGTCCTTTCAGACGACCAAGAACATTTATATAAACCCTGGATCTATCGATCATTTGCGCACCATTAAAACCAAGCGCGCCTTTGTGGTCACCTCGAGATCTGCCGCACGCAGAGGGCATCTCTCTATGGTGCTCGAACGTTTGCCGCAGGATTGCCGCGTTGATGTTTTTTCCGAAGTGGGAGCCGAGCCGGAATGGCCGACCATTCAGCAGGCCCTGCAGGTAATGTCCCAAAGCCAGCCTGACACGGTTATCGCTCTTGGTGGCGGCTCGGTGCTTGACGCAGCCAAAGTGATGAGACTGTTCCATGATTATCCTGATTTGAAGCTGAAAGAGATTGCCTTTAATTTTCTCGATTTCCGCCATCGCATGGCTGAATTCCCTAAAGGCGTCAAAACTCAGCTGGTAGCCATTCCCACCACATCGGGAACGGGCTCGGAAGTGACTCCTTTTGCGGTTTTGAAGGACAGTCAGTCGCAGAGAAAACTTTCACTTATCGATGAAACGCTACTGCCCACGGTGGCAATCATCGACGCCAATTTGACCAAGACATTGCCTCGTGATATTACCGCCGATACTGCTTTCGATGCGCTCACGCATGCTCTGGAAGCGCTGGTTTCTACGGTCGCCTCCGACTATACAGATGGGCTGGCTTTCGAAGCGATGCGCTTGATTTTCGAAGCGCTGCCGGAAGTTTTGAAGAATCCCACCAATGTTGTCTGGCGCCATAAATTGCACAATGCTTCCTGTCTGGCCGGTATGGCAATAGGCAACGCATCTGTCGGTGTCAATCATGCTCTGGCCCATAGTTTGGGTGGTCACTTCGATGTGCCGCACGGACGAGCCAACGGCGTATTTTTGGTTTCTACCCTGGCATACAACGCCTCAATTCCGCACAAATTCATGGTGCAGTCCTGCTATCCGCTCTGGGTTGCCGACGAAAAGTATGCGCGTGCGGCCCAATTCCTCGGATTGGATGAAGAGGGCAAGCCGTCCGGAAGGGGCAAGGGCGAAAAGCTCACTGCTGCCGATATCAAGCAATTGAACCTCTCTTTGAGACGGGCTGTGTACGATTTATCGCATCAGTGCGGTCAACCCATGTCGATTGCCGAGCTGGGCATTTCGCAAGAGGCATTCGCCGAGGCGATGCCGGACCTGGTGCGCGGGGCCTTCGAGGATATGGCCGTGAGAACCAATCCCGCCGTGCCGCTGTTTGAAGACTTGAAGGACCTGTTCATTAACGCCTATGCGCCCAGACAAAGGCCATAGGTGACAGTGCTTCTTTTTTAGTGGAAATCATTTGGAGTAAGGCGCGTGACAGAAAAGAAGAAAGCAAATAAGGAAGCAGGAGCGGTGAAAGAGGCGATGAAATTTCGCTTGCCCGGTCCACTGCTCAAAGGCGTGGACGATGTAGACAAGCTTCTGGCCTCAGGCTCAGGCGACTTGCTTCTGGATTTCTCCGATTGCACTTTCATTTCTGTCGAAGGGCTGGAATGGCTGGAGGAGATGCTTCTGCGCGCACAATCGAAAAGCGTGTCGGTGACTTTCTCGAATGTCACTCCCAGCGTGTACAAAGTCTTCAAAGTAGCGCATATCGACTCAGTCATGGGCGCCTGTGGGCTGCCCATCTCGGGACCGGTTTGCTGACCTGTGCGGGCCGGAAAACCGCGCGCGGCTACCGTATCGAGTCTGACGCATGGACCGTCCCTGCGATTTGCTAAACTGGCAGTCAAATGAGTGAAGCTCCGTCCATCAAGGTAACCCAGCTAACGAAGGTTTTTGGAAAACGAACCGTCGTTGACCATCTTGACCTGGAAGTTTTTCCAGGTGAGCTTTATGCCCTTCTGGGCGATAACGGCGCTGGCAAGACCACCACCATTAATATGTTGACGACGCTGCTCAAGCCGACCTCAGGCAAGTTCTCCATCTCCGGTTTCGACGGAATCGCGGATCCCGAGAAAGTCAAGTCGAAATTTGCCGTTGTTTCTCAAGATGTGGCTCTTTATCAAGAATTGACGGCTTTTGAAAATCTGATGTTTGTCTCTCGCTTGTACGGACTTCCGAAAGAAGGAGCTGTCGAGCGGATAGAACAGCATCTCAACCAGTGGGATTTGCTTTCGCGCCGGGACGATTACATAGGTGATTTCTCGGGCGGCATGCAGAGAAAACTCTCGATTGCCGGCGCTTTGCTGCGCTCGCCTAGAGTGCTGTTTTTGGATGAACCGACAGTCGGGCTGGACCCCGGTTCGCGCCAGCATATCTGGGAAATTCTCACCGGTTTGAAACATGAGGGAGTGACCATCTTTCTCACCACTCACTACCTGGAAGAAGCGGAACTTCTGGCCGATCGTGTCGGCATAATTGTGAGAGGAAAGTTGATTGCCGAAGGAACAATTGACGATTTGCGCGGACGATTGAATCACATGAAGTCGATCTGCGTGCGCATGGCTCGCCGCCCCAATCCAGAAGAGCTGGATTCAAGCCTTAGTCGCCTGCGCAATTTTGCCTTTGGCGAAGTCAGTTATGATGAGTTGCGCAATACGTTTTCGATCGCCCTTACTAATGAAAGACATTTGTCTGTGACACTGCGGGCGGTGACTGATTGGATCGAGACGGAGGATATTCCGATTACCGGTGTATCCACAAGCGAGCCCAGTCTGGAAGAAATATATCTAGCTCTCTCTCATGAAGGCATGACTCTGCTCGAGAAGCGGCCTGCTCCTCATGTTCCCGCCAGCAAGGAAACGTAGTTATGGAGCAGATAATAGCCATAATGCGAAAAGACTTGCGCCAATGGATCAGGCGTCCGGCCTATTTGATTGCCAGTTTGATCATGGCAATTCTCATTGTTGCCGTGGTTGGTGATACTTTATCTGGTGCCAGGCATATACCGTTTGGTCTTTACGATCCCGGCAATATCAGTGATTTGAAAAAGAAACTTGCCCCCAGCGAACGTTTTGAGGTGATTGAGTACAAAGACCTCAATCTGGCCAGGCGCGATCTGTTGGGCGGCAAGATAGTCGCTTTTGCCAGAGTTGATGAAGATGCGCTGGAGGATACCGTTGAGATAGTGACGGAAGGGCACAATCCTTTCGTGGACGATCAGATTGCCATGGGCCTTTTGCGTGGACTGACCGGACCGGGCAATCAAAATATTGAGACGGCCATCAAAACATCATCGCTTTCGAATTTTCAATACCAATTGCGCGATTTCATAACCCCCGGATTGGCCGCCTATCTCTGTTACGTACTGGCCTCAATGAATCTGGGATTTTCCTGGATTTACGAGTGGATGGAAAAAACTTACCGACAGATCATCCTGGCGCCGCACGGATTGCGTTCTGCGATCGTGGCAAAAACAGCCACGGTGACGCTTCAGGCATCGGCAGTGCTGTGGCTGGCGCTGAGTTTGACGGCCCCTGTGGTTGGTTTCACCCTTGGTACCAATCCTGTCGGACTGATCGCCGTTACTCTCCTGAGCGTTTTCTGCTTTGCCTCGATCGGTCTTTCGTTTGCTTGCTGGTTGCGCACTATTCGCGTTTATACAATGACCGTCTCAATCCTTGGGGTGGCGCTCATGTTCATCTCCGGCATCATCGTGCCTCTGGAAGCGATGCCGCCCTGGGAGCAGCTTGTCGCCCGGTGCATGCCGCTCTATTATGCAGCCGACGCGTTTAAGGGCGTATTTCTGGACACCCCGGCGCTATACTGCCAGGATATTTTTATTCTTCTGGTCTGGAGTATTACTGGCTTGCTGATGGCTGCTTATCTTCTCACCAAGAGACAGGCTGCGCTTTGAGAAGGTTAGGGATTGAAGAGGAAAGCACTGGTGTCCGCGATGAGAAAAGCAATTTGGAAGCGTAAAATTCTGGTTTTGCTTGCCTCATTTTTGTGTCTTGGGCAGGCTCACTGTGCATCTTTTGCAGCGCCGAGAATGGGCGGTGAAAAGGAAGTGGTCGAGACTTTTATCGCCACTGTTTCACGTCCTGACACTCAGGCCAAGTCCAAGAATTCATTCAACGATGCTGCTCAGAGCATGGATTTCGAAGAAATGGCCAGGCGTTCTTTTGGTGAATCGGAGTGGATGAAATTTACAGCCGAAGAGCAAAAGGAAGTAACAGTGCTGTTTCGCCGCCTGATGCAGGTGCGCTTTTACCCACGTTGGCGGCGCGTATTCCAGAACGGGCACTATCAAGTGACGGCAGTAACCAGGCATGGCGACGATTCTCTTGTCTCAGGCAAGCTCAATTCTCAGAACAAATATTCTGATCTCAGCTTTCGCCTTATTAAAAGGCATGACGGGTTCAAATTGATCAGCATGGCGGTCAAGGATAAAGATCTTCTGGAACGCACCTCCGTCAGGCTCAAGCGTGGGCTGAAGAACAGGGGAGCGAAAGGTTTAATCGCACATTTAAAGAAGAAGACAGCGGAAATCTCACCGGATTCCAGTGACAAAGCTGCGCTTGAAGAGTTAATCTCTGGTGGAAAATAGCATTCGGCTGCTGTATGGCAGTGTCGGGCATTGGCCGTCGTTCAATTTACACGCCGCCGATCTTGACCGCTGTGGTCCGCCCTATTAGAGTTGTAAAAGGTAGTTAACAATATTGCACTGAGCGAGGCCCGGACCTCGCAGCACAATATGTGTGCCCCGCGAAGTGTTTCCAGGTTGTAGGAGGATAAATCCTATGGTGGAGCGCGTCTCTCGATTTGGCACCGGTGCTGCGCGCCTGCCAAATGGCATTTTGACGAAACCGCGCGGTCAGCACGGCAACATGCTTATTTTGGTCCTGGCGATACTGCTGGGGATCTTAATGCTGATTCTGGCATTTTCTCTCAGCTATGTGCGCATTTTGGGATCCAATGCCGAGCAGAAGACGGCTATCGAAGCAGCGGCTCTGGCGGCAGCCCGTGATCTGGGAAAAGTAGTAGTTGAAGATCCGAATTTCGGATTTATCTCAATTTCCGATGCGGCTCCGTCCACTCCCAATACCAAGGCCAATGACGGATTTTCGATGCCGGTGACGAGCATTAATACTCTGCTTGGCACCATCCGGGTCGATATGATCATCGCCAGACAGCTTAGCGATACGACCATGACCACTCTTGCTGAAACTGACTATACAAACGCAATGGCGGCAAAAGACTTTTTAGTGGCTGCTCTGCAGCAGGCCATGTTGCCCGGCGCCGGCGGCTCCAATTTGAGAGATGTAGACGGCAATGTGGTCAGCCCGTATCAAGCAGCGGTTGACGCATATCAGCAAAATGTCGTACGCATTGCCGGCGGAAAGTCACGTATGGTCAATGGGTCCATGAAGCTGACTCTGGGATGCTTGTCCAACCCCGGCATCACGGCCACACCTGTACCCAACCCGGCCGGATTGGCCGGCGTCAGTGGCGCACAAGTTATGCAAGGCTATTACACCTCCTATAACGACATTCCATTCGCAGGAAGAAGTTTTGTCTTTGCCGGTATAGGCAAAGACGTGAAGCTAGTCGACCAGAAAGTTTTCACCACTTCATTGGGCGGCGTTGCCTATTCGATTCCTACTATCGTCAAGGCAGAAGCCGATCACTTAATCGCGTCTGCCGGTTCCGGCGGCACCAACGTAGTGCATGCGGTTGCCTGCGCCCAGCCTGCTTCGGTAGTTGACCCCAGACCGGCTCCCGGAGCGCTTACGGTTTCCTTCCTGGATGGAAAAATTCCTGAACTGGCTCAGCCGTCCAACCTGATCAATGAGCCTCTTTTGTCGGGGCAGACTGCCACGATCCAAACTTCGGTGGGCGGGGATTCTCCCGGCGGCGGAACGCTCGTCCCGGCAACGGTGCCTCCTTATGGTGGGTCGATGGTGCTCACTCAGGGCATCTCGATGGGGATGTATGACTGGTTGAGAAGGGCCGGAACCAAGGCCAATGTCAGTGCCGTTAATACTTTCATGAGCACTCCTTTCAAGCCGGGCATCACTGATACTGTAGGCGGTGTCAATGTCTATACCTGGAATAACGACGGGACGATTCGCTACGTGCAGATGACGGGCATTAATAAGCGCGATGTTCCAGTCAGCAATTTTCAGGGATTTGCGCAGGGTTCCGCTTCTTTCACGAGCAAGAACGGCAATTCCTATGAGGTCACGGGCACCGATGAAAGCAGGATCATGGGCAGAATGCAAGGCGGGCAGCACGGAGGTGAACCGCTAGCCGATGCTCTGGTCGCTGCGTCCGCTTCCCAATCCGGTGATATCCTTTCCGGTGCTGTGGACGATTTTGCAGGCAATATTGCCGCATTGGCATCTTTGCTTTTGATGATAATCGTATCTTCAGGTTTGTTGGTACTCGGTACTGCGCGCGAGAGTAAAGCAATGCGGCAATTGGCTGCAGCTGTGCTTCTGGCGGGTACCTGTGCATGCATGCTCGGATTGCTGACTGCCTGCGGAGGCGGCGGACCTCCGCCACCGGTCGTGGTGACAACCAGTGTGACCGGCGGGCGCATACCCAGACCGACTTACACTGCCAATGGTATCGTCGTGGATATTACGTTCAAGAAAAAATAAATTCGCCGATCGGCAGTTGAATTTGAGAGAGGGGTGGCTTGCCGGAGCCGCCCCTTTGTCTTGCCGGGTTATTTCCTCGCGGTCGCCGCTGCTTCCAATCGTTTGCTCTTTTGGGCAATCGCAAAAACATCCTTCTGACCTCGAACCACCCAGGGGTCCTGCAAAATCTGTTTTTGAACTTTTGCAGGCACTTTATAGAGCGCGAAAATCAATTCGTCTATTTCTTTCTGAACGACGTTTTCTTTAGCCTTTGCCCACGACGAGAATTCACCTTGGGCAGATTCTATGTCGAGATTTTCCATTTCACGGGCCAGATCCACGGCTTCCTGTGCCAGTTTTGACACCGCAAACTGTGTAGCTGTATCCGGGTGGGCATAGGGAATTCTGCGCAAATCACCGATTTGAAAATTGATGGTCGGATTGAGCACACCCATCAAAAAGCGCAACAAGGCCGAATTCATAAAGCCGAGCATGTACATTCTCAGAGGCTCAGGCGTGAACACCGACGAACTGGCAATATCAAAGATGCACTCGGGGCTCAGCAGCCTGGCTTTGAATCCCTGCGTTCCAATATATGAATAGGTGATGCCGTCCTTGAAGTAATAATCTTCTCCTGGAAGGCTGCGCGATTGCCCACGCGAGACTCTGTAGTCACGAATTACGTCTCCGCCCTTTTCCCAGTGCAGCAAATATGGCGTGGTGTGAAACCACTTTCTTCCCCCGCCTTTATCGTAGGGAACATACATATGACGCTCGTCTTCAGGGACTTGTTCGCGTTTTTTGACGAACATCTTGTTGTTGCAGGTAAAGAGTCCATTCACTACGATGATCCCTTCCCGGCTGTTTTGCAAAGGAGGGTATTTGTCAAAGAGCCCTAAGACAAAAGCTGGACACCAGGGCGCCAAAAACGCTTTGGACTCTGACTCAGCTACTGGAGTGAAATCTTTTCTGGTGTCTAAAATTGATTTGATGCCGGAAATTTCTGCTTGTTTTTTCTCTTCCGGATAAAGTATTCGCGCATACTGAAGCGACGCAGACTCTTTGTCTGAGCCATTGTCGGCAATGCGACGGAAGGTGACGATGGCATTGTTTACTTTCTCGCCTGGCCTGGTTGGAAAACTTCCGGACCCTAATTGCACCAGTGTTTCAATTTTGCTTCTCTCTTCCAACAACTTTCTAAGCGGCTTAAATCGCGAGATGGAAAGCAAGCTCTGCTGGCAGATTAAACTTGCTTTTGCACCTTCATCGAGCAGATTCAACGATAGTTCTACGAATGCCGAATACAGATCGTATTTTGAGAGCGGATAGTACTGTTTCAAAAATTCAGACAAATCCTTTGGCATATTGCGCATGCTCATATAGGGCGGATTGGCGGCAAGCGCTCCAAACTTGGAAGGCAGGTGATCCAGTGGCAATAGAAGGTTTTGCCCCGCTGGCCATAGACAGGTGGAGGGTGCCAGTGTGCCGGGCAGGAGTCGAAGCGAACCGCCTACGCTGGGGTGACTTTCGGGAATGCCTGCCGGTGTTTTTGTCTCGCCGATCGTCTCAACGATCGTAAATAAATTGGCTGCATCCAGGGGAATTCTGTCATCGATATCTCGCACAGCCAGATAAAGGCTAAGGTTTGCTTGAGCGGTTAATTGCGGATCGATCTCCAATGCGAAGATCAACTTGCCGATTGCTAGCTTTAATGCCTCTTCTTGCCTGGTTCCGGATTCTGTCAATAGAGAAACTGTGCGCTTGAGGGCCGGCACCAAAATATGTCCGGCACCGGCGGCGGGGTCGATGAATGTTTGGCCCGCTCTGGTAATCGCTTGCTCTACAAGGAAATCGGCTATCCAAAGTGGTGTGAACCACTTCGTGTAAAACGGCGAATGTACTTGAGCGCCTGCCGTTTTTTTTAGCTCCTTCTCGCTTTGATGGATCAGGTATTGATAGACCCAGCCTGTCCATAGAGAATCGCTGAGAGTGGCGTCAATAATGCCTTTATCTGGGCCTTCCAGAAAAAATTTGAGACAGGCAATTGAGTTTTTCACAGCCAGGTGAAATTCCTCGTCTCCTATTTGATCTTTGAGGTTGGTAATTAAGTTTCCGGCGGCAAGGGCGATGCCGCAGTCGTCTACATAAAAGTCCCGCAGAGCAAAGACCTCTTTGCCGATGCTCCGTATGGCCGTGCCTGTCTCTCTTTCGTCAAGATTGGCCGGAATTAGACCTCTCTTTGAAAGACTGGCCAGACAAGCAAAAAGCAAGGTCAAGCCTGCGAGCCCGTGCTTTGTTCTTGTTTTCGAAAGGGACTTGCCCAGCTCGTCTGTGAGCCGTTTTACAACAGGCAATTCCAATTTCTGTTCGCTCAATTTGTCCACGCTTAAAACTGGAAGATTAGGCTACTGTCGGACAATAACGGTTGTCATTTGGTGTATAAAATACCATCACATAAGACTATCAGGAGCTTTGGTATGGTCAAGGCAGGGCTTGAAGACATCGTAGCCGGTTCTTCCACTATTTGTAATGTGGATGGAAAAGAAGGCCGGCTCATTTACCAGGGTTATGACATTCATGATCTGGCGGAGCATTCCACCTTCGAAGAGGTCGTCTATCTCCTCTGGTTTGGGCGTATGCCGAACAAGGGTGAGTTGGAAGCGATTGACAAGGGACTGAAGACAAATCGCAAAATTCATGACGATGTCGTCAAGGCGATGCGCACTTTCCCCAAAGAAGCGCAGCCGATGGAAGTTCTGCGTACAGCGGTGTCGATGTTGTCGATGTACGATCCCGACGACCGGGGCGAAGACAGAGAAGCCAATATACGCAAAGCGACCAGATTGACCGCTCAAGTTCCCACTGTTGTCGCCTATTGGGACAATATCCGCAAAGGCAAAGAACCGCTTGCCCCTCGTGAAGATCTCAGCGTTGCCGCTAACTTCCTCTACATGCTCAATCAAAAAGAGCCCGATCAGTTGGCCACTAAATCCATAGATATCGCCCTTATTTTGCATGCCGACCATGAGTTGAACGCCTCAACTTTTGCCGCTCGTGTTGCAGCCAGCACTCTTTCTGATTTCCATTCCGCAATCACTGCGGCGATTGGAACATTGAAAGGAAAACTGCATGGCGGCGCCAATCAAGAAGTAATTGAGATGCTGCTCAAGATTGAAGATCCCAAAAAGACATTGCCTTATGTCCAAAAAATGATCGAAGAGCGCAAGAAAATCTCAGGCTTCGGTCACCGTGTATACAAAACCGAAGATCCGCGCGCCACGCACTTGCGCAAGATGTCGGAAGAATTGGGCAAAGTCAAAAACGAGCTCAAGTGGTTCCAAATGTCGCGTGAAATCGAGCAATATATTCTTCAAGAAAAGAAGCTCTATGCCAACGTCGATTTCTATTCGGCATCGGTCTACTACATGCTCGGTATTCCCACTGATTTGTTCACGCCTGTATTTGCTATCAGCCGCATGTCAGGCTGGTCCGCGCACGTGCTCGAGCAATACAACGACAACCGCTTGATCAGACCGCGTGCAGAATACGTTGGTCCGAACAATCTCACCTACAAGCCGGTCGGCGAGCGCTAAACGCTTTCTTGCCCATATACAGCTTGTCTTTTCGAAAATCTAACTAGTCCTGGCTCCAGTTAGGATCGGGTTTGTCAGCTCAGCGCCCGGGTTCTATAAGCTACGCACAATCCTTCCAGATACTCTTCAGCGCTTTTCGTTGTCGGAGAGTCAGCCAGTTTTTCTTTGAAGTGATCCATCAATTTGGCAGCCACAATTGGCCGTTGTTTTTTCGCCATGGTCTGGCGCCGCTTCAAAAAGCTCACCAGAATTTCGTATTCTTGTGGTGTTATTCGTCCGATGTCCAGCAATTCGGCCTCGGTCGGCTTGGCATTCTCCAGGGCCAGGTCGTCTTTGGATGTTGCCAAAAGCTCGGATGCCCGTTCGCGAACCACTACAGTGCCGGCGGCCAGATCGCCGAAACGGCGCTCATTGTTGTCGATCATGATCGACAACACGCCGATCAGAATGAACCCTGTATCAATAACCCTGACCAGATTGCGGATGATCACAGCCGGCCAGGTTACAGGCTGTCCGTTTTGCTCGATTACCCGAATTTGAGCGATGCGCTTGCCCGGTGTTTGACCATGCCAGGTCCCTTCGAAAAACATGTGATAGCCAAAGTGGACAATAAAGGAGCCGAAGATCAAAACCATAATGATGAAGCCGTAGGCGATGCCCTTTATATGGGATGGCATGCCACCCATGGAAACGAGAGTGAAGGCACCCCAGGCAGCCAGAGCCATGATGACAATCAGGACTATACAGATGGTCTGATCGATTAAACCGGCCAGAATGCGATTGCCAAGCCCGGCCAGCTCCAAGTGTAGGTCAACATTTTCCGGGGTAGAGATAGAGTAGTCGGGGTTGTGCATTGGCTTTTCGACCGCGTTATGCGTTTAAATGAAAATGTGTTTGGATATGAGAATCGGAAAAATCAGTTGTTCTTATGCACTATTATGCGTTACTTAAATGAACGTCGAGCGTTGGCTTAAAGCCAGAAAACCATCATGGGAGAGATTGGAAGCTCTCCTCAAGCATATCGAGAAATCCGGCATGCACCAGCTGGACCGCCTTGAGCTTCAAGAACTGGGGCGCCTCTATCGAACCACGTCCGCTGATCTGTCAAGAGCTCGCTCTCTCAAGCTGGGCCAGGATGTGCAGGTTTATTTAAACAACCTGGTCGTGCGGGCGCACAACCAAGTTTATCAAACCAGAAGAAACCGCTGGTCGGACCTCGGTCACTTCCTCTGGCTGACTTTTCCTCGCCTGGTCAAAGAAAAGATTCTCTATATTGTGGCGGCGTTTGTTCTCTGTGTGGGTCCCGGGACTTTCGCCTTTGTCTCGACAGTCAAAGATCCCCATTTTGCGCAATTGGAGGTTACCAAAGGGCATTCTCTTGTCGGCGAAGAGATGTGGAGCATGATCGAGAACAAGAGAATGTGGACGGATTCAGTGCAGGGGTATAGCCAAACTGCATCCAGCATGATTGCCACCAATAATATCCGCGTATGCATTATGTCATTCGTGCTTGGTGTCACTTTTGGTTTTGGCACAGCTCTGGTGCTCTGCATCAATGGACTGAATATCGGAACCACCCTTGGCCTGTGCAAGTATTACGGCATGCTGGATAAGCCGGTGGCATTCATAGCCGGCCATGGTGTGCTGGAACTGACGGCGATATTCATCAGCGGCGGTGCCGGGCTCTTGCTCGGGCGGGCGCTGCTCTTTCCGGGGAGATATAGACGCATTGACGCTTTTAAGTTGGTGGCTCGAGACGCCGCCGGATTATTTGGTGGATGCGTGCCCCTGCTGCTGGTGGCAGGGACCATTGAAGGTTTTATCTCTCCGCGCACCGACATTTCTGCCGAGACCAAATTCGCCGTCAGCCTGGCCACGCTGGTTTTACTTATGCTCTATCTTTTTGCGCCTAGAAATTTGCCAGAAGAAAATTTGAAGTCTAATAATCAAAATTGATAACTTGTCGTTAAAATAGTGGTATCAAATTCGCATTGAATTGAGTGATACCAAAAACGGAGCAAGTGATCGCAAGCCTCATGAGTCAAGGAGCAGCAGTCGCCTCGCACCCCAGGGCGCCCCAGCAAGTAGTAAAGAAAGTAAAAGCCAAGCAAAAAAAGTTGCCACCAGGGCAGCGATTGCTTTTGTATATGCTTTTGGCTTCCTTCGTATCGGTGGTGACCTCGAGCCTGATACCGCATGGCAAGAGTGATGCGGTTCCCCAGGTGACGACGGTGGTTGAGGTAAGTCCATTTCCTCTCACCAGTCGTCTAACTGCACTTGAAGACGAATTGAAAAGGTCAAGCGACAAAAAGAATTTGCGCACGGGAGTTTTCGTTGTCGAACCAGGCACAGGGCGCTATGCCGAGATCAATGCTCGCTCGCCGTATATGGCTGCCAGCATGATCAAAGTGCCGGTCCTGGTCAGTTTATTGTCAGCGCTCGATCGCAAGGCCGTCAGTTTGACCGAAAAACTAACAATCAGCAAAGACTTGATTACAGGCGGCTCCGGCTATTTGCAATGGCGACCCGTAGATTCGACAATCTCGGTGAAGGAAGCTGCCGAATTGATGATAATAATTTCGGACAACACTGCCACCAATTTGCTGATCAATAGATTGGGCGGATTGGAAAAACTCAATAAGCAATACGCGGGATGGGGGCTAAAACACACTCGCCTCAACAACCTGCTGGCCGATCTGGACGGTACGAACACTACCAGTCCGTTTGACCTCTGCTATTTGATGGGACGCATCGAAAAAGGTGAATTGATTTCACAAGCGAGCCGCGATTGGATGTTTTCGATCATGCATCGCACCCGCATCAAGACTCTGCTTCCTCAGGGTCTGAATCCGGGCGATCGCATTTTCCATAAGACAGGCGACATCGGCAAAATGGTTGGTGATGTCGGATTGGTGCATACCAAAGACGGCAAACGCTATCTTGTCGCCGTGCAGGTGGAAAGACCGCACAACGACCGCAGGGCCAATGAATTGATCCGCACTTTGTCCAGAGCGATTCACTTGAGCATGATCAAACAGGTTGATGGTGCTGTTGATGAAACGATCGCCGGCTCCGATGCAAACGTCAGTGCCGCTGCCGATCAGACCGGCAACAGCCATCCTAATTAGATTGGTAGCCAAAACCAGTATTTACCATCCTTGACAGCAAGGGCGGCTTGATATATCTTGCTTTCACCTTGCCTTTTGCAAGGTGTTGAGCCACTTACCAATACATTTGCTTGATTCGGCAAAGCTGTCCTGCCCCAAAAGGGTATGGGCATCCCGGGCCTTATGGGTAGATTTCAAACATGCAGTACCTGTCGGTTTTAAAATCGTCATTTCTGATAATTCCGGCAATTGCCGGAATGCTTTTTATCACTTCTGCCGCGGTCGCTCAGCCGCATGCCACCAGATCCAGTGCCATCGGACAGAGGGCTGCTGCAGCCATTCAACAACGCGAAAGCGAAACGGCTATTCAGCATAGTGAAGCTGGTGCAGACGAAAGACTGAGGCAGCAATTTCCGATTATGGCCATGGAGCGTCGTTCCGAAACCGCAATCGCCAACAATAAGCACAACCTTGGTGTGATCGACAATGTTGTCGGCAAAGCTCTGGAGATATTGGCTCTCGCTTTTGGTGTCGCTCTTATAGTCTCTTCTGTTATCGAGCAGAAAGAGAGGAAGCAGGAAACTGCCAGCATTGTAGTCGGCACTTTTTTCATTCTCTTTGGGCTGATTTGCCCGCCGGCCATTCATGCAGTCTGCGAATTTGCAGCCAGGAGTTTGTTTCATTAACAGTACAGATTAAATCCGGACCTCCCCAGCGCTCCATTTGTGCACTTAGGTTCCGGCCGGTCTGCCTGTGATTATCCTGGCAATCTTTCAAGTTCGTCCAGCGGAAACCTGAAAAACCAGTGCCCGTTGGACTTTACGTTTTAAGATCTGGTTTTAAAGGGTATTGATTATATATGCGCCGGATTATTCACGCAATTCTCACGCAAGTAGCCGGAAGATAAAGTCCCCTGGCAACACGCATCCTTCGCTTCTCGCTCTCCGTACCGGAGCTTTACTATGACCGCTACTGCCCCCGAGCAGATTGAAAAGCCAAAAGTAAAATGCGACTCGGGCGCCGGAACGCCGCTGGCTGAAGCTACCGATCTATCCAAAAATACGCCGCCCAAAGATACGAAGGCTTGCACAGCCACGGATCTGCCGGCCGTGACCCTGACAGACAACACCGGCAAGCCGGTTCTGACCGACGACGCTGTCAAAACTGCCGCCCAGGACATTAATACCGCCCTGCATCCTGGAATTTTCGGATCTAAGAATTTCGATCAAATCAAAAACACCATAACATCGATGAATGCCAGCGACATGGCACGTCTGGAAAAGGCATACGATAAGCCGGGTCAACCGGCTGGATTGCTCAGACAGGAGCTGCACGACAGGCTTCCGGCTGACCAATTCCGCCAGATTGAAGCTTTGCTGGACAGAAAGGATGGCAAACCCAATCTGGCCGGCAACGTGGCAGTTGCAATTGAGACAGCCAATAACGGTGGCATTCAGAACGCAGAGACAGCCGGCAGAATGCTGCGCTCTACCATGGAAACTTTGACCAGCGACCAGATCGTACAGCTGAAGAAGGATTGGGACGCGAAGTACGGCTCTCAATACGGTACTTTCGACAAAGCAATTCTCGCTGCAAAATTCAACAACAGTGACAAGTTGCTTGTGGCCGGTGAGTACAACGACAAGGGCGAACAGATTAAACCCGGCTTTTTCTCCACAGGTGTTAAGGAAAGAACTCCTGAACAGATCGCTGCTGCCGCGAAGCTGGTGGTTGATTACTACAATCAAAACGAAAGCGATAGCAGTAAAGCCGATCAATACTTGCGCCAGTTGTCTGATGTGCTGGGCGGTGAAGGTCCGGCTGCAGCGGCTCGTAAAGCTCTGCAGGGCGATAAAGATTTCATGGCTTCCTACGACAAGGCATTTGGTCCGAGCACATGGGCAAATGAAACGCAGAGGATGGTCGCGAAAGATCTGTTGACCGAAGGGCGTATCTCTTTAGCAACGATCGTCACTGGAAACACCAAGACGCTGGCCGGATTAGGATTCTACGACAACCCGGAAAATGTCACGTCGGCGCTCACGCATGCCACACCGCAAGAACGTGCCAATTTCATCGCCGGGAAACACTTGCTTGAATCAAAGAGAGATCCCAGCACTCTCAATCCGGCTGAAAAAGACCAGCTCGCTTACTATCAAAAGTTGGAAGATACTTTCAAATCTCGTGGTGGAGAGCGTCAGGCGACTGCTTGGACCGAGCAGTTGGTGAGTGGCGATAAGGGTTTGATATCGGCAGCCGCCGCCACCCACAACGATGGTGGCATGTTTGGTTGGGGTGCCGGTCATTCGACGCAGGCGCTCTTTAATGTGTTTGAAAACATGACAGAGGAGCAATGGCAAAAACTCCGTCCTATCAAGCCGGGCGTCGAATCGGAATCTATGCGTGATTTGAAGGCGTCGCTTAGCAAATACGCCACTACTGATGAAATGGACCGGCTGACAAAAATGCTCGATGCGAAGAGCACTGCCAAGTCCTTTGAAGCTGCCAAAGCGATCAAACGCCCGATTGATGAAGTTGTTCACGATAACGCCAATGGCTCGCCGGAAGGCCGTCTGGCTATCGGCCAGCGCCTGCAAAGCATGACCCCGGATGAAGCAAAGAAATTCGCCGGTGATACAAAGTTGCAAGGCGAATTGAAAGCGGCTCTCGATAATTCGAGCGCCACCGACAACAAGGACCTGGCTGCCACAGTTCTAGCCCGCTCTCTGGCAGACCAGATAGCAAAAACTGGTCAACCAGCGGTACTCAGTCCTGTCGATCAATTTGCCAAGGATATTGTTGACGGCAAACTGCAAACAATCCCTCAAAAAATGGCGGCGGCAGAAAAGCTCGTTCTTTCAGATCCTGTATTGCGCGCCAAGCTCAACGACATACAAGCGATGCGTGATAAGGGCACTATGTCGAGCGATTTCAAATACAATCCAGGAGATATCCAGCTTTCCGCGCTTCTTATGGAATCGGCTGGCGGTATGGGAGGCAGTGGCTACAGAGCTCTTCTGCGTGGAGAACAGATTGGTATCGGCGACAAAATTGCTGCCGGTGGTGGACTCCTGGGAGAAGGCTTTAAAGGAAGATATCCGGACATCGCTGCTATTCAACCTGAATCAGAGCGCAATCGTATTGTTGGAATGCTCAAGCCTGATCAGCAAGCCATTGTTCAAAACGTTATGAAACAAGGCGGTAAGGCAGATATGGCCGATGACGCCGCTTCCTATTTGGCTGGAGACGGTGGCTCCTACAGAGACTTCGTGCAGAAATTAGGCACAATGTCCGATGCGGACAGAGCCAGTTTCTTCAAGACGTTTGAAAGCAAATACGGCAAGGATTTCAAAACGGCATTTGTGAATGGGGCAGCGTCACGAGAAGGTGTAAGCGCCGACTACAAAGCTGTGCTGAGTAAGCTTGCGGATCAAAACTTCAAGCCGACACTGGCTGATGAATTGCGGCTCAAAGTGCTGGACGGAAAGGGGAATCCATACCAACCCTTTGAAGATCGTTTCAAGGCAATGTCGCCCACCCAAATTCAACAGCTCAAATCCGAGTACTCTGCCAAATACGGTTCTGATCTCGATAAAGACTTCCTTGGACAAGTAGATAATCCGGGCGCTAAGGTTACATTTGAAACATTGCTCAAAGGCGGGCCCAGCGATCCTGTCAGTGACTTTCTCGAGCGCACAGCCTCTATGGACCTGACTGGAGCCAATGTAGATGGCTCGCAGCTGAACATGGAACGCTCGTTGCAAATCAATCGCGACATGCTGGCTCAATATCAGGCAAACAGACAAAAACTGCCGCCTGAAGTGCGCGATTACATCGACAAGAGTTTTACCGCCGCCACTCAAGGCAACTTGGATTCGAAAGAGAACGTTGCCAAAATGAAAGAGAAGGCGATGGATGCCATTGTTATTGCTGCGGCCGCAGCCAGTATCATCGCTAGTGGTGGCACGTCCAGTTTGGTGCTGGCTGGAATCGGAGCCGGTACTTCCGTCGCCAGACCTTTTGTAATGCAGGATACCCTGGGTGGCAAGACCATTACTCCGGAGCAATTCCGTGATTACGCAATTCGTGGCGGTATAGATGCGGCTTTGTTCATGCCAATCGGCGTGATGGCTCGTGGCGCCAAAGTTCTCAACGAAATGCGCGGTGTGCAAAGCGGAGAGACAATCGCCGCGCTGGCGAGGACTGAAGAAGCTGTGCCTGTTGTTACCAGCACTGAAGGCGTAGTGCCGAATTTAGTTAGAGCAGCGAACGAACCAGCCGCGACTGTCGTCGACAGAGAATTGCTTGCGCTTTCCGCATCAAAAGGTGATGCAAACGCACTGGCCGCATTGAAGCCGGAAGACAGAGCTCTCCTTGCAAAACTTGCAGAGGGCAAGGATCCTGCAGCAGTAAAAGCCCTGCAAGAGTTCGATCGCTCTCAGCTCCTGCAAGCCATCGCCCGCGGTGACAAAGCAGCCTCTGTTTTGACTGAATTTGACAGAAACGCCCTGCAGCAAGCAATAGCTAGCGGTCAAAAGACGCCTGCTGATTTGACGGCTTTCGATAGAAATGTAATAGAACAAGCAATTGCCCGCGGCGAAAGAACACCGGCCGATTTAGCAGCCTTCAACAGAAACGTTCTTCAGCAAGCCATCGAGAGTGGCGAAAGACCAGCGGCAGACCTGGTTGCATTCGACAGAAATGCGCTCACCGAAGCGATCACCCGCGGTGAAAAGACTAGTGCCGATCTGGCAGCATTCGACAGAAAAGTTTTGGAGCAAGCAGCTGCAAGTGGAGACAGTCATGCGACGGCATTATTAATGGATATGGACAGAGCGCCTCTTGCTGAAGCTGCTCTCACTGGTGATCAAAATGCGGTCAAAGCCTTGCAAGCATTCGATAGAAAAGCGCTTGAAGCGGCAATCACGCGCGGTGAAAAGAGCAGTGCCGATCTGGCAGCATTCGACAGAAATGTGCTGGAACAAGCAGCGGCCCATGGCGACAGTCAAGCCATTGCTCAACTGACGGAACTGAACA
>CAZHEZ010000001.1:125157-169889 GCA_964531315.1 uncultured Candidatus Obscuribacterales bacterium
AAGCATTGCAGGACTTCGACAGAAAGACCCTTGAAGCAGCGATCACGCGCGGTGAAAAGACCAGTGCCGATCTGGCAGCTTTTGATCGCAAGGTACTCGAACAAGCTGCAGCTGGTGGAGACAAAACGGCGATTGCCAAACTTGCAGAACTTGACCGTGCACCACTGGCTAAAGCTGCAGAGGGCGGCGATCCGGCAGCCGTCAAGGCTCTCAGAGATTTCGATAGAAAGACCCTTGCCGACGCAGTCGCTCGCGGTGAGAAGACTGAAGCCGACCTGGCCGCATTTGACAGAAAGACTCTTGCCGACGCAGTCGCCCGCGGTGAGAAGACTGAAGCCGACCTGGCTGCATTCGACAGAAAGGCTCTTGAAAAAGCGGCAGCAGATGGAAATCCTGAAGCAATAGAAAAACTGACTGCTCTGCGCAAAGCTGAAGTGGATCGTGCCGCCTTAATGGCCCGCCGCGCTATTCTCACGGCCGAAGATGCAATGAGATTGGGTGTACCGGCTCTCGCCGTCGAGCGCGAGATCACAAAACCGGCAGAAATTGTAGCCACACCGCCGAAGTCATACACACCAAACGATAAACTTGTCGCTTTAGCTACTGTCCGCAGAGGCGAAGGTCCCTGGCAAACAGCCGAGAGAATTTTGGCTTCAGACGGCAAGAAGCACAATATAGATGAAGTCAGAGCCCTGACCAAGGCTATTCAAGCTGCCTACAAAGTCGACAACAATAGCACCGACATGAGCAGTCTGAAAGTGAAGTATGGTTTTGCCGATCATAAGACGCAAACCTTCACTAACATCATCAACAACTGCAAGGACGATAAAGTGAGAGCCTTGCTGATTTCAATGTGTAAGCAAAGCTAGTCTGCCAACTGTGCCAACCTTCCTGGAAATAGTGCGAAGATAACATGCTAAACGCCCAATTGGCTGGGTGTTTACGCGCCTTGCCCGCTCGTCATGCGAATGTCATAACGGGCTGGTAGTTTATTGTCACGAGCCGCAGATTCCCCATTTACCCTCTGCGATCTGATCCCCTTGCGAAAGCGTTTTTAGCTCCCCCTCCCCTAGGAGCCAGACTTACTATGGTTCTCGAATCAAATGATGCAACCAGCAAAAAGTGCGAAGTTCAGCCGTCGACTTCTGCGTCGGTTTCTCAGCAAACCAATTGCGGCGATCAAACCAAGCCCACGTCGCAAGATACAAGCAAGCCATATGTGCCGGAAGTTGGGCTTTATGACTCGAAAGATGCACCCTTGTCGGACGATGCACTCTATACAAAGGCCAGAGCGCTTGAAACTACCCTCCAGGGCAGCAACTTCCTGATTTTTCACAATGGACCAGACTTCACCAGCGTCGAAAATGTCTTTCGTGGCATGAAAGCCAGCGAGATGGTCCGTTTTGAGAAGATTTTTGATGATCTCGATGGAGTTGATCCACTAAGAACAGAATTGAAAAAGCTGAATAATGATGCTCAGATTGCCACCATCGAGACGATGATGGATAAATCAGATGGCAAGCCAAATTACAGTGGCTATTTGTCGGTTGCATTGGAAACCGCCAATCAGGATCAAGGTAACGCCGGAATGCTGATGAGAGCAGTATTCAATGGCATGACGACGAAACAGTATGCTGACTTTGAAAAACAATGGGAATCCGGAAATTTCACCCAGTACGGTGCCACAATCTCTGACGCGATCACAAAGTCCAACTTGTCGGAGAGCGACAAAGCACTGTTTGCCAATTTCCTGGGCAAAGGCTCTGAGACACACACGACCGCAGACGTCGTTACTGCCGCAACTGTGTATGTCAATGGATTGGATGACTTCGGTGGAGACCAAACGGCAGCATTGGCAGGATTCGGCGATATCGTCAACGGTGACGCACAAGCACGCGCACAATTGAAGGCTAATCCTGATTTTGTAGCAAAGTTCAACAACGTGTTCGGTGGAACGGATCACTTTCAAGACTACTTGAACGAAGGTCATGTTTCCCTTATATCGACTGTTGATGACAATAAGGGACTGATGGCGCAGATTTTCCAGGGCGCCGACAGCGACAAATTCGTTGAGTCTGACTTGCTTCACGCAAGCCAAGCTGAGCGAGACAATTATCGTGCTGGTCGCATGCTGGCTGAAACTGGTGCGCAAGTCGCGCCTGGCAGCACCGAAGCGCAACAAGTTGATTATTACAACAGACTTTCAGACATGTTTATGAGCAAGGGCGGCCCGGCGAAAGCTGCAATCTGGGCCGATGAGCTGGAAAACGGTCGTAAGACAATTGTTTCTGCAATTGCAGAGCAAACCGTCGAAGGCATTCTTAAGCCTTCGGCAGTCATGAATTCCATTGATTCGATGACCCAAGACGATTGGAATCTTTTGCATTCCGCAAATGGAACCCCAACTCCTGAAATGTCTTTGCTTAAGGCTGTGATTGCAAAACTGAGCCCGGAGGCGCAAGATCAGGCGTTTGCCAGACTTCAAACAACGAGCGAGGCTAAGTCATTTGCTGCGGCGCAAACTGGCAGATCATCGTTTACCGAAATTATGCAAACCAATGCTGGTGACAAGATCGATCCCGCAGCAGTTTTGAATGCCGTTCAGAACATGACTGACGCCGATCGCCAGAAGTATTTTACCGACAAAGATTTCCAAGCCCAAGTTAATGCAACTGCTTTTCCCACTCAGCGCGATGTGTTGCCGGTAATAGCTGGTAATCGTAAAGCTGAGGCACAATTGCTTATGGCTGAATCGTTGCTGAAACAGATTGCTGTCAATGGCAAAAAACCTCAAATTGGTGCTGTGGAAGCGATGGCCCAAAAGTACATTAACGGAATTGTTAGCGAAGACAATAAGACCGAGATTCTGCAGACAATTCTGAAGGATCCTGCAGCTAATGCAGAACTGCAGAAGCGTGTAATTCAAGGCGAAGTCAATCCGGACGATGCCTATTCGGGAACTTTGTATGATTTGACGGCTGCGCTGACGAATAACAGCGGTTTGGGTGGTTCGCTGGATCAACAGTTAATCGACGGACAAGTTGGCTATATGTCTCAAATGTATGGCGAAGCAAAACCACTCGCCGGTTTTAGCAGTCTTTCAGGAGCTACTGAAAATACGTACTCGCAAAATGACCCGATGTACGCGGTTCAGCAAAATGTGATCAACCAGGGTGGACAAACCGACCTGGCTGACAAAGCAGAAGCGTACATACTTGGCCAGGGTGGCGACCTGAATGGTTATGGCCACAATGTCGATTACAGATACCTTCTTTCTCAGCTCGACAGCATGACCGATCAGCAGCGTTCTGATTTCTATGCCAAATTCCAGAGCAAGTACAACGCTGATTTCGTTTCTTCATTTATTTCCCACGTTCAGCAATCAGAGCATCTCAACGATCAATACTCAAACGTATTCCAGCAAGCAATTCAGCAAAACTTCGATCTCACGCTCGCCGACCGAGTCGAACTTTCCGTGCTGGACGGAAAAGGCGGATACCAAGCCTTTGAAAGTGAACTTGCGACTCTAAATCCCACACAACGCGATCAACTGAAAAGTGAATTTGCCGCTAAAGGTTATGGAGACTTCGATTCTTCATTCCTCGGCATGATCGGCAAGAAGAATGCAGATCTCGAGAAATACACCAAACTCATCACCACCGCAGCTTCTGATCCGGTAACTGATTTCCTGAATCACGTCGTCGATGCCAAAGATGATTTAAGTGGCGCGGATGTAGATGGAACTAAAGGAGGAGTTCTGCGCGCCCTTGCTTCCAATCAAGAGATTATCGCCCAGTACAACGCCAACAGAGCAAAGTTGCCGAAAGCTCTTCTCGATGCGATCGACGCTGACTACGAAGCGGCTGTCAGCAATCGCGACACCTCTACAGATAATGTCAAAGCTGCGGTAAATGCCACCATTGATGCCATTGAAATCACCGCAGCTGCGGCGACCATTATCGGTACCTTTGGAACGGATTCACCTGTAGCAGCGGCGTTCATTATTAACGCTTCGACCAATATTGGCGCTTTGAGCGCTGCCTCACGCGCCGCTCTGGACGAAGCGGTTAAGGGCCAGGGCAACCTGACACAACAAGAAAAGAACGATCTCATTCTTCAGTCAACCACCGAAGCAGGACTCTTTGTCGGTCCTGGCATGGCTGTCAGCATCCTTCGCGCTGCGAAGCCCGGCACACTTAAGGCTTTGTCTATGCTGGCAGACGCAATGCCTAAATCAGCGCCAGCTGCAGAGACTACTGCCAGCGCCTTGAGCGATGCTGAAAAAGCCCAATTGGCGTTGGTTAGTGAGCCTGAATTTACCGGCACTTCTGTCGATGACGTATTCACAAAACCGAAGGTTGCGGTAGACGGCACGGAAAGTGCATTTGCTGATACAGGAGTGATGCCCGCCAGTAGTTATGATCAAGCGCGCTTCGCTGCAGAGTTTGGTGCGTACGGCGATGCTGGCGATTCATCCTTGGACTGGGCCGAATTCAATAAGATGAAGCAGCCAAAACCTGTTAAATTGCCTACGGAGACCGTGGATGCTACTGAAGTGGTGGCAGCGCCAAAACCATCCATGACGCGTTCTCCTCAGGCCTTTGATCCTGCTGACGTACAAATCGATGGCGAAGCTGCTCCAGATCCGAACCCTGCAGTGCAGCGCTCACCTCAAGCATTCAAGCCGGAAGATGTGCAAATCGATACCACACCGATTGCAGAAGGCGCACCCGCACCAAAACCTTTATCGGCTGAAGCTAGCACTCCAGCACCACAACCAGCAGCGACTGAAGTTGTCCCGCCGCAAGGTGATGACATTCCTTCGCCAGCTCAAAAATTCGAACGTGAAGCAATTGAGGATGCTGCCGCTAAGAAGGCTGACGCTGATGCTAAAGCGGCAGCTGATGCTAAAGCTGTCGCTGACGCTAAAGCTGCCGCCGAAGCCAAAGCCGCGCCCGGCACTGCCGACAAAGCCGCTGCCATAAATGATGCAAACATTCTCAGGGCTGTGATACCACCAGCGGTGATAACCGATAAAGCAATTGAACTCGGTGCAAATAAACAAACAGACTTCACGCCGCCTCCGCTCTTGCCCAATTCGGAGCTAGTCAAACTCGCCACAGTGAAGCGCGGCAAAGGTCCGTGGCAATCGGCAGAAAGAATATTGGCTGTTGATGGTAAGAAGCATGATATCGATGAAGTGCGCGCCCTAACTAAAGCTATCCAAGCCGTTTATGCAACCGATAACGGCAATGGCGATATGAAAGGACTGAAAGTTAAGTACACGTTTGTCACCCAAAGCAATTTTGCTAGTCTGCTCAATTCAGTCAACAACGATAAGGTCAAGGCTCTCCTGATGAACATGGCCACGACAGCTGCTTCATAAGTGCAGAGTCTGATATCGCCATTCGAAAGATCCCAAGTTTAAAAGGCAAATCAAACCAGCCATGATTTGCACCCTCCAACAAAAAACTCCCGAGGCAACTCGGGAGTTTTTAAATTCTGTGGGATTCGTTCGCCTATTGCAGCGGTTGATCCGGTCTGCCGCCGAGAAGCGGGCTGGTCAGTCCTGAAACTGCCGAAGCAGCGTTCAATACTGGAGCAGCGGACGGATGGCGTTTCACTTGTCCGAGCAGGCGTTGTCCGTTTCTCACAATGGTTTGTGATTCAACCAGACGTTGTCCCAGGTTTTGCAAATCGCTGTCGATACGGGTGAGCACGGATTCAGCATAATGGTCGGCACCTTCGCGGGTGGCGGCGGCATGCTCTTCAGCTTCCAGGCGAATCTTTTCAGCTTCAGCCAGAGCTTCTCTGCGCATTTGTTCGACTTCTGAAACTACTTGCTTGCGGATACGCTCGACTTCAGCTTGCACGGCTTTGAGAAGCTCAGATTCGTGCAACATGTTTTCGGCTTGCCGGCGAGCGGTAGCGATAATTTGTTCGGAGCGGCGCTGGGACTCGCCCAGAATTTCGTCGCGGCGTTGGAGAACGTCTCCAGCTTCTTTCAATTCTTCCGGCAAGCGGGCACGAGCTTTGTCGAGTACATCAAGGAATTCATCAGCATTGATGAATTTGAATTTGTACACGCCTACAGCGTCATCGATAAGATGCTCAAGCAGATCGAGATGTTTATATATCGATGTTTGCTTGTAGGTCGCTGCAGTTGCTTGTTGCTGTTGCGGAGATACGGTTAGCGTCGTCATCTATTTGGTGCCTCTGCTGAAATGCCTCTTCAGGTATTCGTTCACAGGTGGGGGGACAAACTGGGATACGTCACCGCCGAGGCGGGCAATTTCCTTCACAGTGGATGAACTGATAAAAGAATACTCGGCTTTTGTCATGAGAAAAATAGTTTCTAGTTCAGGAAACAGTTGCTTATTCGCCTGTTCCATTCCCAACTCTGCTTCGAAGTCGGAAATAGCCCTTAGCCCCCTAATCAGAACTTTGATGTCGTTCTGTTTGGCGTAATCAACCGTAAGTCCCTGAAAAGAACCTACAGAAACGTTTTTCAGATCCTTCACTGCTTCGCTGATTAATTCCATTCTCATTTCAATCGGCAAAAGCGGGGATTTCCCGGGATTACCTACGACTGCCATGATCACTTCGTCAAACAGTTTGCTCGATCGTTGAACGATATCCAGATGCCCGAAAGTCATAGGATCGAATGAGCCAGGATATATAACTCGGACCATTCGTTTATAGGTCTGGAATCAGTCAGGAACTGTCAACTGACAGGGCTTTTGGCCTTGTCAATGGAGCAATGATAACACGGCAATTTCTTGGAAACGCGCCCAAGAGGCCAGATGTTGCTAATATTCCTGGACGCAGGCTGTCAAGCGATCGCGAAACGCACATACAATGCGCCCTCTGCTAGGGGTAGTCGCGCATAGCTTGCTCAATTTAAAAAGGTGAGAAAAATGCAATTTATGAAGCTAACTCGTGCGATGTTAGATTCGGTTTGGCCAGCGTATTTCCGTCCACAGCAGGCGGAATGGTGTCTTCCTTCAAGGGATCAGCCTCTTCGTAAGGATTGCCGGTGGGCAGGAAGAAAGAGAAGGTGGAGCCCTGTCCCAGCGCTGATTCGACGGTTACGCGCCCTTTGTGTTTTTCAATGATCTTGGTGACGATGGTCAATCCCAATCCGGTGCCTTTGATCGTATGAACCTTTCGTTCGACGCGATAGAAACGATCGAAAATCTGCGGCAGGCATTCCTCGGGAATGCCAATGCCGTTGTCTTTTATTGCCACACCTACTTCTTTGGTCTCCGGAAAATGGTTGATCAATACCTCGATACTCCCGCCGGCAGGCGTGTACTTGAGCGCGTTGGTGAGAAGATTTATAGCTACGCGTTCAATCGATTCGCGATTCATATATACATCAGGTACGTCCTGACCTTGTGTAACTTTCAATTCCAGCTCCCTGTCGCGCGCCATCAGGTTGACTGAGCGCACCGCTTGGTCGACGGCATCGCGAACGGGGAAGGCAATCAGCTCCAACTCTCTGTCGCCTTCTTCGATGCGGCTCAGTTCCAATACGTCATTGACGAGATACATCAAGCGATCGGCTTCGTTGTCGATGATGTCGAGGAATTCTCGATATATATCCGGATCCAACTTTTCGCCGTGATTGCACAGCGTGTCTACATAAGTTTTGATCGACGTAATTGGGGTGCGCAATTCGTGCGAGACATTGGATATAAACTCGTTTTTCATCTTTTCCAATTCGGCTTCGCGCGTAACGTCGTGCATGATCATTACGGAGCCCAGGAATTCCTGATTGAGACTGATAGGCGCGATGTGCAGGCGCACGGTCAAGTCGCCCAGGTGGATGGATTGAACGACCGGCTCGAGCGTGCCAGGCGAAACGGTGTCGGTGAAAGCTTGAACGATGTGGCAGATTTGCGGTGAGTCCGGCTCTTCGGTGCAGAAGATCAGCGGTTTGCCTAGCAATTCTTTAGCTTCTTTGGCAAATAATTGCGTGGCGGCGGCGTTTACTATCTGCACTTTGTTGTCGCGATCGCAGACAACGACGCCGTCGGCGATCGACATCAAGACCAGCTCCAATTTGTTGCGTTCGGAGATGTACTTGTTTCTTTCCGCCATCAAAGTATCGACATTCTGTTTGTCGTACTGTTGCAGGCGGCTGGACATGTAATTGAAAGCATTGACCACGTGGTCGATTTCGCGGCCGGCCCGTTGAGATTTGATCTGGTGGCCAAAACGTCCGGCTGCAATTTCGCTGGCACCCTGAGAAAGAATGCGCAGCGGGCGGTTGATCAGAGCATAGTTGGCCCACAAACCGAGGGCTCCCAAAAGCCCTACCAGCCCGAAGATTGAGACAAGGAAGTTGCGTGTTTCTTTCTGCGTGCCCAGGATAGTGAATGCATTGCTGTCCAACCCAACCCAGCACATGCCGAGCTTTTCGTTGTTTCTTTCCATCGGTACGGCAATATTGGTTACCGGCCTGTATCCGTAGGGGCTGGGGTAAACGTTGGGTGTGGCGTATTTTTCTGGAGGCTCGTTGAAGATAGGAAAGATCGGACGCGGGTCTTTTTTGGCTTTCAGCGCCTCACTATCGAGAATGACTTTGCCGGCAGGGTCGCAGAAAACTATATAAACGATCGACGGCGTTTTCTGGCGCTCGGTGAGAATGTAGTATTTAAGCCCTTCCAGGTTGCCTTCGTGGGTGAGCGACTCAGCACCGCCACGGGCAAGCGCATGAGCAAGCGCAACGCCAAATTGCTCTACGGACGAGTTGAGGACGCGTTGAGCACGGTCGACCCACACCCAGGCAGTGAAGGTGACCAGTGCCGAAATGCTCAAAATGCCCAGCACCAGGAGTTGTTTCTGTGCCGAAACACGTGCCCACATGACGATCAGTTTGTCGACTGCACGTGGTGCTTTCAGGTGCTGAGGCGGTTCTCTGCTGCTGATACCTGGATCCTCTTTGATCGGTAATTTTGGTTTTCTTGCATGCTGCTTGCGCTTCGCGCAGCCGCTTTGCAAACTTTGACCTAGACCAATTCTATAGGAATTTTACCTATTTAATCTTCCGCACTCCACAACTGTGGCGAATTCCAAAGCTCGAGACTGTTTAAATCAGGGTTGTCATGGGAAAAACGGGAATGGGGGGGCAAGAAGCGAGTCCATAACCAATAAGGAAGCCAGGTAATGGAAACCTCTTTTCCCGAAGCAAGCGATACCAACAAGCGCACACCAAAGCAAGCTCCTGCCTACCTTAAAGAGGAAGAGACTGATGAACTGGTGCGTCAGTACATGCCTTTGGTTCGGCAATTCGCCAGGCGTTACGCCCAATTTAATCCTGACTATACCGAAGACCTTGTTCAGGTTGGCTCAATCGGGCTTCTGAAAGCGATTAAGTATTATGATCCGCGGCGGGCGCGCTCGGCCAGCTTCAAGACTCTCGCCACTTGTTACATAAGAGGCGAGATTCGCCATTATCTGCGCGACCACTGCTCGCTGGTGCAAGTGCCCAGACGCCTCACGGAGATGAACTCTCAGCTTGCTCAATTGGAAGAGAAGCTGACCAAAATTTTGGACCATGTGCCGTCAGTCAATGAACTGGCCGTCTATTCCGGCTTCACTGTCCAGGAAGTCCTGGAGGCGCAGCAATCCTGGGAAGCCCGCATTCACTATGAATCCTTCGATTCGCAAAACGAGGATGATGACCGCGAAGATAGACGCAGCCTGAGCGAAACAGTGCCGGACAAGCGCTATCAAGAGCAGTTGATGTCCAATGAAGAACGCGAACTAGTTGCCCAGGCGCTCAAGAAGCTGGGAGAGAGGACCCGTCAGATAGTGGAATTTGTTTTCTTCTATGATCTTTCGCAGAAGGAAACCGCCACCGTGCTTGGTCTTTCCGAGATGGGCGTCTCTCGCGCGGTGCATACCGGCTTGAAGCGACTCAAAGAAATCATGCAGAATGACGGCGTTTTGTCTCATCGCCACCGCTTGCCGCCCGAGTAATAAGAGCGAAATTAAATGTTTGAATCCGCATGGTTGTCAAGATTGACAACCATTTAAACCCTGCTAACATTTGGCGTTTAAGGGCGCGGGAATTTATTAAAACGCTGTCCCTGTCCCGTATATACAGCGGCAACACTTTTACTACATTTTGGGTGAGGAACGGATAATGCCGATAGGCGGCGCATCTACGGTTGCTCTTGAGCAATTGGATAGCCATTTGAAGGCCATCCTTAAGCTCAATTTGAGGGCTTTCGTGCATCTAAATCCATGCTTTGACAATACGCATTCAATAGATATGAGTAGCAGTCAGACAAATTCGGTGAGCTCCCCTGTTGTCTCGATGCAGCCGGAAGGGCGCCCCGGGCAGCCTCAAGCAGCCCCGCTGCCGATGTTTCCGCCCATACCTGAAAACGAACCTGTAAAGGCTGATTCCGAACTTTCGGAAATCGAGCGTTATAGGACCATATTTGAAAGAGAGCATAACACCGCTGCCTCAATGGCGCCGGATGCCCAGGCGGTCGACTGCCCGAACCGGCTGGCGGTGACGAGACTGCGACGCCGCGCCCGTGTGTAGCCGGCGCGTTGCACGCGCCATCCCCGGCCTTGTAGCCGGCGCGTTGCACGCGCCAAAAAAGCCGCCTGCAAGGCGGCAGCTACGAATTGCCGGCGAGTTGACAATGAACAGGGCGACGCGTGGCGCCGCCCTTACAATGAATAATTGGTCGGGACGAGAGGATTCGAACCTCCGGCCTCACCCACCCCAAAGGTGCGCGCTACCCCTGCGCCACGTCCCGCAACGCAATCTTCTGCAGGCAATTATACTATGATGATTACTTGTTTCCGGTATCCATGCGCTGGCAAGTGGAATTGAGACCGTCTGCCCGGCGCTAGAACGTTTGAATAGCTCAAAAATGTCTCAAGGAATTCAGTATCGTCGGGGTAATAACTAGACAAGGTGCAAATAAGCGCAGCCGACCTGTTCGATTTTAAGCTCGATGATTTTCAAGTCGAGGCTATTCAGCATCTTGAGGAAGGCAAGAGCGTAGTGGTCTGCGCACCTACCGGCGCTGGAAAAACAGTGATTGCTGAGTACGCCATTGAGCAATCGCTGAGCATGAACAAGCGCTGTTATTACACAACGCCACTGAAGGCTCTTTCCAATCAAAAGTTTCACGACTTCAAAGCCAAGTACGGAGAAGACAAGGTCGGCCTTTTGACCGGAGACATATCGATAAACCGCGATGGTAGCGTCGTGGTGATGACAACCGAAGTGTTTCGCAATATGCTCTATGGCACCATACTTGGTGACAAGCGCAGAAACTTGCAAGATGTATCGTCAGTAGTGCTGGACGAATGTCATTACATGAATGACCCTGAGCGCGGCACGGTGTGGGAAGAATCGATTATCTATGCTCCGAAGGATATTCAACTTGTCGCTCTCTCGGCTACGATTGCCAATGCCGACGAATTGACGACATGGATCGATGAGACTCACGGGCCTACCGGTTTGGTACTCTCCACCTTCCGCCCTGTGCCACTGCGTTTTTACTACTTCGGCGATCGTCGCGTTTATCCTCTGCTCAGTCCCGGCAAAGTAGTTAACACGTTGCTGAAAAATCGCTTTGGCGCGAAAAAGGTTGTCCACCGCGATCGCAAGCATCGATCTATCCCCTCTCTGGGTGCTCATCCTGGCGATGTTCTTGGCCAGCTTTCGGCGCGCAATATGTTGCCTGCGATTTACTTCCTTTTCTCAAGGCGTGGCTGTGAAGACGCGATGAAAAAGGCGCGCGGCATTCCGCTTCTTTCCAAAGAAGAGCAGGAAGAGCTGAAGAAGGCGGTGGATAAATTCACCATTGATTATCCGAATCTGAGAAACCATCCGCACCTGCCCTACCTGTTTGAGGGCATGTCGGTGCACCATGCAGGCATGCTGCCGAGTTGGAAAGCGATGGTGGAAAAGCTCTTTATACGGGGTTTGCTGAAAGTTGTTTTTGCAACTGAAACTCTGGCTGCGGGAATAAATATGCCGGCCCGCACCACGGTCATCAGTTCAATTTCCAAACGAGCCGATGAAGGGCACAGGCAATTGCGTGCCTCCGAATTTCTCCAGATGTCCGGCCGGGCCGGAAGACGCGGCATGGATGAGGTCGGCAACGTGGTTGTGCTGCACCATCCTTTCGAGAGCGTCGAGGACGCAGCCAAATTGGCTGCAGCCGACGCCGATCCACTTTCCAGTCGCTTCACGCCTTCTTATGGCATGGTGCTCAATCTACTGGAGCGGCACACGCTTGAAGAAACTCGCGATCTGATTGAGCGAAGCTTCGGGCAATTTCTCATCAATCAACAATTGGAACCGCTGTACGAGCAGAAGATGGGCTGGGAGCGCGAACTCGAGCGTTTGAAGAGTCCGCTCTGCCCTGATGAAATTGGTGATTTGCCTCTTTATGCCAAGCGCCTGGAAGCAATTAGAGCGAAGCACAAGCAGCTCAAGATCATGGAGCGTGGCTTGAAGTCCGGCAAAGGAAAACCGGACCCGAGCGGCGAAGAGGCTCTGGTTGCAGTGCGCGGTGAAATTTCCGAACTGCTTTCGCAAGCTTATGCGATGCCTTGCCATGGCTGCCCCGTGCAAAAGCCTTGCAGCAAGCAGACCGAGCGTGAGCGGCAGCTGGACAGGCGCATCAAGGAATTCGACCGGAGAATTCAGCGGGAAACAACAAGATACTGGCGGACATTTATAGCGCTTACCGACATCCTTAGATTGAAGGGTTATGTAGACGGCGACAAACCAACCAAGTACGGACAAATGGCGGCATCTATTCGGGGAAGCAACGAACTGTTTCTTTGCGAAGTGGCCATAAATGGCGTGCTCGATCACCTCACCGCTGCTCAATTTGCCGCCATGATGACGGCACTTGTGACTGAGGAAGGCCGGCTGCACGATCCTATACGAGCGCGCGTCAGTCCTGAAGCGGAGCTGGCTTTCGAGAAAGTCGGTCAATTGGGTCGCAAGCTTTTTAGGACACAGAAGGATTTTGATGTCGACATACCGATTTCGATTTCGCCGACTTTTTCCGGATTGACCGAGATGTGGGCGCATGGCGCCACCTGGGATCAGATGCGGCTTGCCACCACCTATGACGAAGGTGATGTGGTGAGAGCGTTGAGAAGAACTGTTGATCTTTGTCGCCAGTTTACACGCGCACCCAATGTGCCTGAAAGATTTATGGAACTCTCCATGCAGGCAGAGCGACTCCTGTCGCGCGATGAGGTAAAAGAGGATTTTTAGTGGCAGAGATAGGCTGCGATTCTCTCGTTTGCACCCTTTAGGAAAACGAGCCGCCGCGCTGCTTGCTCTTTTATTTTTGGCTGATTGCGCCGCGGCCTACGGCAGACCTCCTCAAGAATCTCGCGATGCCCGCATGCGTGAGATCAGGCAGCAGGTGAGTGCAGGCAAAGACCAGGCGGTTGTCTATGAGCTGGAAAGCATCGTCCGGCGCAATCCGAAAGATTCTGAAGCCTGGGAGTTGCTGGCCAAGGTTTATACTGACCTCGATTTCAACGGCAACATGACGGCCAAGGCATTTGCTGCTGCTGAGAAGGCAGTCGAGGCGGCGCCCAATAACAGTACTTGTTTGAAGGCTCTGGCCGAGCAGCACGCCCGCAAGGGGCGCTTCAAAGAAGCGCTTGCCCTGCTCGACAAAGCAGCAAAGCAGAAGGTAGTCGATCCTTTCGTCTACAAGTCCTACGCTTTAATTTTGAGTGAAACCAAACGGGACAAAGAAGCTGTTGTGTATTGGGATAAATTTGCTGCACGCAAAGATACTGCTAATTCAAATATTGTTCAAATGGAAGCCGGAGCTCTTATTTATGCGCGTGCCGGTTTGACCGACAAGGCAGTGGCAATCTACGACAGAATGAATGTGATTGCCCCTAGCGATACGTGGGTGGCAAAAAAGGCGGAAGCTTATGCTCTGGGCGGACGCACTAAAGAAGCGATTGATGTCTATTCAAAAATGATCGTAAAGCAGCCGGATGACGAAATGGCGCACCTCGAACGAGCTCGCCTGTACAGCAAGCTCGGCAAAGATAAAGAAGCACTTTCCGACATGGACGCGGCAATTAAAGAGATGCCCACCTCCAGCGTGTACCTGGAAAGAGCCAAGATTTACGAAAAACTGGGCAATGCCAAAATGGCAAAACGCGATAGAGAGAAAGCCGCCAGTCCGGAGTGAATCCGGTCACTATTTAGTAACTACTTTCTGGTTTGATTTAGTCACCCCCGGTTATTCTTCCTGCGATCAATGCAATTGGAGTGGACTATGAACCACGCACCTTTCAATTCCATGACAGCTGGCGCTGTCAGCTATAAGTTGAATGTTCATACTGGTGTCCTTGATTGGAGCAAGGGCGCAATAAAGCGAAACTCCGCTGCCAGAACCTGCAATAACATGCCGAGCATGAGAGCCCTCTCCACGCCCGACAGCAATAAGAGCAACATTTGCAAGCCGACAGTTACTCAACAGTTTTTGACTGAAGCGGAGCTGACCAAAAAGGTTTTGCTTTTGACCAACATGACGCACGCATGCAGAGTGCGAATTCCCGAATTGCTGGCCAGAGAAGCAACGCTTTTGGGAGCCACCGACTTTGCCCGGCTTATGTCCGCCGTTGAAGAACGCGGCAATATTTGGTCGGACGACGAGCGTTTTTACGTTTTCAGATATGCCGATGGTGTGATCGGAAGCGTATGGCTGGCCGGCACCGAAGTTTATAGCTCGCTCTGCCCCGGAGTCTGATGGTCGCCTGAGATCAAGCCGTTCCCACTGGCCTCATCTGCTTGCCACCTTTTTGACATATTCGAATGTTTCTATAAGGGTATCCGCCACTTACCACCCCCTTATAAAAACTGACCGGAGGCAAATATGAGCCCCGTAACCCCGAGCCTTGCGCCGGCTGTTCAGAGCAGCCACGCTTCCCTATCATCCTCAGATCCAGGCATTGCGCTCAATAATCCCGGCTCCATGTTCGACTGGAGCAAGGGTTCGGCAACCAAGAACGCCGCGCGCATCACTGCCAATAGTCTTCCCAAGCTTGAGGCTGTCGTCACAAGAGTCGAAATCGCCCGCCAGACGCGTTCCACAAAAGATAGTCTCACAGCCGCCGACCTGCTTACCAAGGCGCGCTCGCTGCTCGACTCTGCCAGACGCTGCCAGACCAAAGTGCCTGAATTGCTGGCCAAAGAAGCAAAAGCATTGAATGCCTTTGAGTTTGCAAAATTGATGATTGCTGTGGAAGAGCGTGGCGGCGTCTGGACAGAGGAGCAGAGGTTCTATGTATTCAGCTATGCCAGCGGCAGCGTCGGCAGCGTCTGGCTGAATGGCATTGAGGTCTACAACTCAATCTGGAAGAATTACTAGCAAAATCAGCGGACACAATCAGTGTTCGGCAGAGGAGCTGCCGGCAGAAATAAGGATCTTTCCGAAGATACTTATTTCTGCCGGCAAAACGGTTAGCCATTGTTTAGCCCGGACGCCGTGGTTAGATGATGGCGTCAACCCCTGTCCGTGATACCTGTTAAATTGCCTGGCGCTAAGAGCGTCTGGCAATCGCTTTCACGTTTCTAAAAAGGAACCGGCATGGAATTTCATGAAAAATATGGCACCCCTTCTGCTTACCAGCACCAGTCCCAGTTCCATGATGAGAACAATCTTGTTGCACTCTCGGTTAGCGAAAGGGAATCCCGTTCGGACCGGCAAGGACAGCATTCGTTCTTTGAAAACATGTTCAATGGTTTTTTTCATAACGGTGTAGAAGAATCCGTCAATGGAGTTACGCAGTTCGCAAACCATTCAATTGACACACACATTCCCCCGCTGGAAATCGTTGACCACGTCGACAGAGGCTCGATAGGCGGAGCAATAGGTGAAGTCCTGGGAGACGTCGCAAAGGTAGGCGCGCTTGCCGTAGGCACAGTCGCAGCGCTGCCTGCAGAGCTTGGTGTGAGCGCAACAATTGCAGCCGGTGCCATCACCGGTGCAGCTCTGGGCATGCTCAGCACCGAGAAAGAGGACGGACACTACTGGCACAATAAGGTAGCCGATGTGCTGACTGATGCAGGTACAGGTGCAGTCTTTGCTGGTGCCAGTCGAGTCCTGGCTGGATCGCGTGTATTCGAAGCGGCAAAAGTTTTCGTAGCCGGTCCGGAGGGAGGCACTTTCGTCACAGCCGGTCACACCCTATTGCAGGACATGGGCAGAGGCACTGCAGCTGGTGCGATCACCGGCTTTGCCAACTCCGAGCTCGACTCGCTCTCTCATCGAGGAAGTTTGGCTTCCGCCTCAGATACTTTGCATCGTACTTTGGAGTACGCTGCTATAGGCGGTGCTGGCGGGATTTTGCAGCATGGCGTCAGAGATGGTTTCAATCGCTATTTCGCTGATCGCGGCACGCGCAACATTTCCAGTTTTGGAAGTGTAATAAACCGCACTATGCAAACTTTGCGCTATTAGTTTTTCGATATTGCCAGTCAGATTTGAAGGAGATCGTTTTCAGAACGTAATGCGAACGCAATTGTTCTCTTGATTTTTCGGTTTTTAAAATGGTCACTGATCAAGTTTCTATTACTGAATCAAAACACTGTGCTGCTACAACCAGCCAAGAGCATGGTTTCTTTGAGAACCTCTATCTCGGGTTCGTTCAAGTCGGAATAGAAGACTCGATCAATGCGGTGGTTCAGACCCTAGATCATTTGGGCTGTGATCTTCCCCAGGTAGATATTGTCGACGAACCCGACAAAGATTCATTTGGTGGCACATGCGGTGAACTGCTGGGACTGGCAGGCAAGATTGTTGGTGTCGGTGCCGCGGTCGGTATTTCCGGAGTTGCTGCACCGATTGCACTGGGAGTCGGTACCGGTGCCCTCTTTGCTCTGCTCACTCCAGAGAAAGACGATCACAATTTCTGGGAAAA
This sequence comes from uncultured Candidatus Obscuribacterales bacterium, assembly GCA_964531315.1. Classification (GTDB taxonomy): domain Bacteria; phylum Cyanobacteriota; class Vampirovibrionia; order Obscuribacterales; family Obscuribacteraceae; genus QKMZ01. Next base: position 142,111 of record CAZHEZ010000001.1, read on the forward strand.
TAAACTCAAGGACGTGACAATCAATGCCGCTACATTCGGTATCATGAGCGGGGCTGCGCAAGCATTGGAAACTATTCCTGGACTTTCGATAACCGGAGAACACTCATTGTCAGACATAATCGCGCGCAGAATGGTTGTCGCAGCCGGATCAGGAGCTGTAGCCGGATTCGGTGATGCAGAAATGGACTCCCTTCTTCACAAGGGCGAATTGGCTGAAGCAAGAGATGTTGCCTACTCGGTCGCCTGGCGGCTTTTGGAACGGTGGCCGGGTTGTCTGAGTTTGCTGGCAGCGACTGTAAGATCTTTCGCGGCGGTCCTAAGTAGACTGCGCAACATTTGGCGCAGGCATGTCTCATAAAGACCGCGCAGCTGGCAATCTTCCAGGAAATCAAGACCTGTCGGTATTTAAATAGGTATATAAACACGATACAATTTCCCGTTTCCGCGCCTATTCCGGGAGTCGGTGACTGAGTTGATGAGCTGGGTTGAAAAGCTAAGGCTAAATCCATGGATGGTGCTTTTCGTCTGCTCTTTTGCTCTGTTTCAGGAAGAATTTCTCTACGGCATGATTTGCCCTCTCACCCCAGAGGCGCCGGCTCACATCTCAGACGAGCACATCATAAGCACCTTGTATGGCGCTTACGCTATGGGTCTTTTGATTGCCACACCGATCCTTGGAGTGGTCACCGATCGCATCGGGCGGCGCAAGCCGATGGTTCTGGGTGTCATCTTGTTGGGCATTTCCGCCGTAATGTTTGGTATTGGCACCAGCCGCGAATTGATGTTTGCCGGACGAATCGTCCAGGGCGCAGGTGCAGCCTGCACTTGGACAGCCGGCATGGCTCTGGTGGCAAAATATTGCGTGAAAAACCGCGTGCGCGCAATGGGTTTTGCCATGCTGGGCGCCACCACCGGTTCGATTGTCGGCCCTTTTGTGGGCGGAGAAATCTTTGACAAATTCGGCTATCAGGTGCCGTTTTACGTTGCCTATGCGTTGATAGCCGTTGACGCTTTACTCAGAATAGTTTTCACCCCGGCAACCACAAATCCTCAAGCGCAGCCGCCCTGGAGCTCGACATTTGCCGAATTGGGCGGCATCATTACAGACAAAAGCGTCCTCTCCGCCGCCTTCGCGGTCGCCCTGGCAGCAGCAAGTTGGGCGCTCATGGAGCCACTTTTCCCTATGCATGCAATCAGAATCGCCAATGCATCTCCATCTGTTGTTGGTGGTATTTTCACCGCCTCCAATTTTCTGTATGCATTCCTGGCACCAATGGTAGGCTTCGTCTCCGATCGAATTGGCGTTCGCTCAACAACCGCTCTGGGTCTAGGAATGACGGCTGTGGTGCTGCCGCTGCTTGCGCTCACTCCTAATTTATTCTGGGCCGGAACAGTCTTGTGTTTGATAACAATTTCCTACGCCTTCACCATCAACCCCACTTCTGCAGAACTGGGAGACGCCGTCGACAGGCGAGGTTCCACATCATACGCCGTGGCATATGCCGTTTACAACCTTTCCTATTCTCTGGGCATGATTGGTGTTGATACGTACATTGAATTCGTCACCGACTCAGCGCACCATCTTCAACTCCTGCATATACTGTTGATCGTGAGCGTGCTGTTCGTTGTATGCTTGCCGCTCTTTCTCGTCCAACCGAAGGGTGGCAGCGCCGATCAGAGTTCGTTGGAAGCGAAAACTTCTGGAAATGGAAAGGAGCCAGCAGAACCTTTGACTGCGCAACCAGCTCCAGCAAGTGTGTCACAGACCTCGGAGAAGTCCTCTGACTCGGCACAAACTTAGGTTTCAATCAGACCTGAGCTGTTTAGTTTGAACCGTTGCGATAGCCTTTTCGCTTGTTCCATGCTGAGGCGTCTTTCGCCCTTCAGGAATTCAGAAACTTGGCTGGCTGAGCCAAATTGAGGTACGAGATCCTTTTGCGTGAGCTCATTCTGAGTCATCAAATATTGGATCAATTCACGAGGCGTCATCGGCTCGAGATCCTTATCCCATTTCGACTCATACTTGGCGATCAGGTCGGTTAATACTTCCAGATAGTCGGACTCGGCCTTGGTGAGGGCGTCAATTTTGTCGGAAAGCGTATCGCAAATTTCTGCCGCTCGCTCATTTTGTTCATCGTTGCAAATCGGACGAAGCGGGAATCGCTTCATCAGCCTTTCGTATGTCTTTCCGTCGTCGTTGGTAATTTCTGTCATGAATTTCTTTCCTGTTATGGACGCAGCGAGGCGCTGTCGAATCCTTCATATCTATCTGTTTTTCCGCTCAGGAATGCGTTGACATCATAATGCTGTGCGAGTTCCTTGCACACTTGGTCAAATGCGCACATCGTTCGATCCGTCAGCATTCCACGAAAGACCATGCACAGCATGCTCATAATGCAAGTTTTGAACATTCGCTGACGTGTCATCGGAATTTCCTCTAGATTCCACATTAACGGGTAAATTACCCCATAGTCAAGCAGTCCGAAACTAGGGGAAAGGCGGCGGGATTTTAGTATGCTTGTCTGCGCTTGCAAGAACTGCCGTGGGGGACAGACGGATCATGTCACGCTCTATTGTTTCGGAACTTTGTCAGAGATTTCTTTCAAGGCAAGAGCGCGTTTCGCGTAGAGAGGTTCTAAAAGGCATGATGGCGTCAGCCGGCGCTCTCATGCTCAGCTACAACTTTCCCTACAGCAGTTTCGCTAAGGACGGTCGTCGAATCATTGTGATTGGGGCAGGTTTTTCCGGGCTTGCCGCTGCATTCGAATTGTCTTCAGTTGGCTATGACGTCACTGTATTGGAAGCGCGCGATCGAGTCGGCGGTCGGGTGCACACTCTTTATGACTTTGTTGATGGGAAAACAGTGGAAGCAGGCGCCGAGTTGATTGGGTCCAATCACCCGACCTGGCAGGCTTATGCAAAGCGCTTCAAATTGGAGATGCTGGAGCGCACGGATTATCCCGACAGCGCCAAGCCTTTTTTCCTGGGCGGCAAACTGATCAGTCCTAAAGAGGCGGAAACGCTATGGCATGAAGTTGACGAACAGCTCAATCTTTACAACGCTCTAGCCGAGAAGGTCGATCCGTTTCAACCATGGCGCAGCCCCAATGCTCTGGCGCTCGACAACAAGACTGTAGATGCCTGGGTGGAAGACCTTAAGTGTTCGGAAATGTGCAAGCGTGCGATTCGACTGTCGGAAGCGTCAGATGCGAATAATCCCGGATGGGAAAGTTTGTTGGGTCGCCTTTGCACAATCAAAGGTGGCGGGGTTGAGAAATACTGGACTGACACTGAAGTCTATCGGTGCAAAGGCGGCAACCAGCAGTTGGCTGAGAAACTCGCCGATGCTGTGGGCAGGCAGCGAGTGCGTCTTGAAGCACCGGTCGTGGCTGTCGATGTGTTTGACAATAAGGTGAAAGTTGAACTGGCCAGTGGAGAGATTCTCGAGGCAGATGACGTAATTGTCAGCGTGCCGCCGGGCACGTGGAAACGCATTACATTCACGCCGCCTTTTCCACCGCAGCTCTCACCGCAGATGGCCAATCAAGTCAAGTTCCTCTCCGAGGTGCGCAGCAGGTTCTGGGAAGAGGATAAGCTTTCACCCAACTCGTTGAGCGACGGACCGGTCGCCGAAACCTGGGATGCAACCGACAAACAAGCAGCGGAAGGGCATGCCTGCCTGACGGTCTTTGCCGGCGGAAACGCAGCCGACATAGGCAGAGCCTGGACGCATGACCAGAGAATGGCGCATTACGCTCTGGAGTTGGAGCGCATTTATCCGCGTTACTCGCAAAACTTCATCAAGGGAATTTTTGTCGATTGGCCGTCCGATCCCTGGTCGCAAGCCGGTTATTCGGCACCGGCGCCGGGACAGATTATTACATTGGGACCGATCTTATATGGCGGTTTGGGCCGTTTACATTTTGCAGGCGAGCATACAAGTTTTGCATTCGGCGGTTATATGGAAGGCGGATTGCATTCAGGAGCGTCGCTGGCCAAGCGGATCGCCCAACGCGATAAAGTAGTTTCCTGAGTATTTTCCCTTCAGCTGGCTGCACAGTGAGTTTCACCCGGATCGATTTCGATGTTTGTTGTGAGTGGGGCAAGGAAGGGATAGAGAAACTGTCTCCTTCGTGCGATACCGTTGTCATCGTTGATGTTCTGTCATTCTCCACGTGTGTAGAAATCGCGCTAAGCAAGGGCGCTGTCGTTTATCCTTATCAGTTCAAGGATGAATCAGCTAAATCTTATGCTCAATCTCTGGCAGCTGAGTTGGCAGTGCCACGCGGAAGTACAGCCGGTTTCTCGCTTTCGCCGCGATCTCTGATGGCGATACCGGAAAACACAAAATTGGTTTTGCCGTCGCCAAATGGTTCTACACTTGCACTTTCGACAAACGGCGTGCCGACATTCGCCGGATGCTTGCGCAATGCAAGGGCTGTTGCCCAGGCTGTGCAGTCCATAGGTAAGCGAGTTTGCGTCATACCTGCCGGTGAACAATGGAGTGATGGCACGTTGAGGGTGGCGGCTGAGGATCTCATTGGCGCTGGGGCAATTGTTCACTACCTGAACGGCAGAAAATCACCAGAGGCAGAACTTGCGGCAGCGTGTTTCGAACGTGCTCAGTCGAGCCTGTTGGAGTTTCTTTATAACTGCACCTCTGGTAAAGAGTTGATTGATAGAGGCTTTGAGTCCGATGTTTCCCTGGCTTGCCAGTTAAATGAATCTGCTTGCGTTCCAGTCCTTAAGGATGGAGCGTTTGTTGAAATTGGTTTTACTTAGTTTGCAGTCACCGGTGCCGCTCGTTTTGCGCCCAAAATGAGAACTATCGGCAGCATGAAGAATGGCGCCAGGGCGCTGACTGCCAACCCGTAAGCAAGAGAAGAATGATCGGCGATTACTCCGACAACCCAGGGCATGAAAATTCCTCCGGCGTTGCCGAATGCCGCCAGCGCACCAAACATGGTGGCGCCACCGTTTGGGTATTTGTCTGCGGTTATCGCTAACATTGTGGGCCACAAGCAGCTGCCCGTCAGCCCGGCAAGAATGCAGGCGGAGAGGGCGACGATCTTAATTGGGAAGAAGGAGCCCATGAGAAAGAGGACAACGGATATGCCGCATCCCCAGGCCATGATTGTGATCGGATCGACTTTCTCGCTCAGTGCACCTATGCCCATGCGACCAATGGCCATGCAGACCGAAAAGAGAAAGAGGGCTGTGCCGCCCACCCATTGCGGGTATTTGAGAGCAAGTTCTGAATAGGCAGGGAGCCATTGCGCCATTCCCAGTTCTGTAGCGCCGCCCAAAAATATCGCGACCAGTGCCCCGAAAAACCAGAGGTCGGATACAAGTTTTAGGAAGGGTGTGCGTGCTTCTCCTTCAGTGGTCATGGCGGGAAATTTCATGGCACCGAGGGCAAAGATCAAGGCGATGGGCAGCGGGATGAGAATCAAACAGGCGGCGCGCCAGGAAATATTGCATTGCAATGCTGCAGTACCGGCAAGAACAGTCACGGTTGCGCCCACGCAGTAAAAAGAATGCAGCCAGTTCATCGACGCGGAGCGATTGTTCGGGTTGATTGCAGAGACGACAGGGCTGAGCACCATGTCGAGAACGCCGGCACCGACGCCCAGGATAAAGTTGGCAATCAGAAGAACCATGTAATTGGGCGACCAGGAGGTGATTATCAACCCAATTGCCAAAAGAATATTGCCCATGAGCGCGAAAGTTTTTGCACCCATGCGATCTGCTAAAGGACCGGTGACGAGAATGGCGAAGACCAATCCTATGAATGCTAGAGAGCCAATGCGACCGAGCTCTTCTTGAGTCAATCCGCCGCCGCCGGCGCCCGGAAACGAATGCTGAATCGACACCAGAAAAATCGGAAGCAAATTGATGCCGATGGCGAGACTCATCATCGCGCCATAGCATAAATAAGTCAGTAACTTGGCGCGGATCATCTTCTACCAAATGAAGGGTCAGCTTGAAACTGTCGGCACACTTGCTGCAAAAATAGGGCGACGCATGGCGTCGCCCCTACAGTTTCTTGCTTTAGGAACGAGCCTTTTCCGGCACAGGGCAACCTTTTGCCAGCCACTCGCGAACTTCATGCAATGAATTGAAAACACCTTCGGCGATGCTTCTGGATTCATCGGATGCCGGAAGCAGATCCGGTACCAGGCACGAGCGCATTCCACCGGCGCGGGCGGCGAGAAGCCCACTGTGAGCATCTTCAAGAATCAGACAATTGTCCGGTGCAAGTTTCAGTTCACCTTGAGCCTTGAGGAAAATATCCGGGTTTGGCTTGCCGCGCTCAACCATGTCGCCGCCGATCACGACTTGAAAGTACTCGTGAATTTTGTGGTGCTGCAAGCGTTTGATTGCTTCAGCCTGCACTGTCGAAGTTCCTACCGCGCAAGGAATATTGTTTTCCTTTGCCCACACGAGCAGTTCCCGCACGCCGGGCTTGAGCGGCAGCCCTTCTTTTTTATGCAGCTCCTCGTAGAGAAAAGCAGCGCGTGTGTGGAATTTATCTTTTGCAAATCCGGAACCGAACTCCTTAGCTAAAACATCTTCTGCATCAGCCACTGTAATTCCAATTAGTTTCAAATACAGAGGGTCTGTTATGTCAAAACCCATTTCTTTGGCGGCTTCTGTCCATGAGCGTTTGTAATGCATCTCCGTGTCGAGAAGCAAGCCGTCCATATCAAAAATCAAAGCATGAGGAGTTCGCATTTTCGTTCCTTTAATTGACGTTGATTATTCTGCAGGGGCGACGCATGGCGTCGCCCCTACAAATTCGTGAGGCAATATTCCTAACAACAAGGCACGGCAACTTTTTCGTCGGCTTCAGGAGCTTGGAAAATGTCGACTTTCTTATTGGCAAAGATATTGTCGGTTTCTTCGTTGCAGAAAGTGCTCACTTCGCCAATCAAGGCTTCTGCCCCGACGGGCGCGAATTCGTGCCAGATGCCGGAGGTGAGAGTGATGCGTTCGCCTGCATTGAGTTCGAATGATTGTCCCGATGTTTTTGTTTGCATCTTGCGATTGATTTTTACCTCAACCGTTCCTTCAGGTTTGTTCTCTGCCGGATCTTTATTCCAGAGAGTGAACTTTACTCTGCCCTGACGGACGATGATGTCTTCTTTCTTGTCGTAGTGCGTGTGGCATGGCGTCACCATGTTTTCACGAGCGTACATGATTTTTTCGCAGTACTCAGGCTCGTTGCACAAAAGCACTTCGACCAGGCCGGTCTTGGTGTAGTCACCTAATCCAAAATCGGTGGCAGACCATTCCGGCTCAGGAGGCAAAATCCAATTATGGCGTTTCAAACAGTCTGCCGCTTCCTTAAGAAGGGCATTGATTTCGCTTTGCTTCATTGCTGTTTCCTCTTCGAAGGACAAGTTGCAGCGTCGCCCGATTCTAACGCTTGGCTCCGACACTCTCACGAATGTGTTTGAGAGCGCTCTTTGCGGTTTCGCCATGGTGGAGAACCGCTTGCAGTGCTTGCGTCATTCCTTTGGGGTCTTCGTGCTGGATGATGTTGCGGCCATAAATGAGACCGGCAACGCCCTGACCAACGAGCTTTTCAGTGTGTTCGAGAACCTCATGGTTGGAAGCGCGACCGCCGCCACGGACGCAGACCGGCACGCCGGAAGCTGCTTCGATGACGCGATGGAATTCTTCTTCCGGATCGGTAGAGTCGGTTTTGATTAAGTCAGCGCCGAGTTCTGCCGCCATGCGAGCCAATGTGACTACGCGGGCTGGATTGAGGTCACCATCCATGCCGCCCTTGTTGTTTTTCTTGAAGGAAAGCGGCTCGATGCCCAGAGGCATGCCATAGCGGTCGCAGACGCTTTTCAGGCGCAGGATATTACGCACGCACTGATTGAGCATTTCCGGGAAATCGTCCACTTGGAGAAGATTAAGGAGGATGCAGGCGGCGTCCAATCGCACTGCCATCTCGACAGCCTCTTCGTATGCTTCACAGAAAAGTTTGGAGGAGGGCAAAACATCGTTGTAGAAATTGGCGGTGTCGGCGCGCAGCATTAGAGCCGGCTTGTTGCGTCCCGGCAACTTCTGCAAATGAGGCGCTTCGCCTGGTGACAACAACATGGCGTCCGGATTGGCATCAGCCAAAGTGGAAACAACCTTGTCCATATTTTCGATGCCGTCTAGGAACGCAGCATTGTTGAACAATGCATGGTCGATGGCGACGATCAGAGTGCGTTTGGATTGAGGATGGAAAAGACGGTTTAAACGGTAATGCATCAAAATAACCTCTGAAGTTATCAACAGTTCAGACGGGGCGCCAATAGGGTTGGCAGATCTTATCACGCAGCATTGCTTGATCTAGCGCCTGCACAATACTTTCCAGTTTTTCCGCGAAGTTAATCCTGCGAATTAATGATGAAATCAGGGTGGCACCCACCCGAAAAACTGCCGCATTTTTGCTGACAATGCAAACAGGGCAACGGTTTTAACGAAATCTGCCTGCCCATCGGTTATCATCTCATCTTCCAGTCCGGGCGGCGTCTATTGAATACCGGGCGAACTTCCTTGCCGTAAGGAGCCTTACATGCAACAAGTCGTGAATAAATCAAGCGAATTGCTGGCAGCATTGGATCGCGGAGAATCGCTCCCTTCGTATTGGTACACCGATGCGGCGATGACCGAAGAGGAAATCCACAAGATTTTCCGAAAGACCTGGCAGTATGTTGGACCGACTCAGCAGTTAAAGAACGTGGGTGACTACATAACCGGTTATGTAGGTGGCATTCCTGTAGTAATTGTCCACAATGAAAAAGGTCTGGAGGGCTTCATCAATGTCTGCCGCCATCGCCGGCATGAAGTAATGAAAGGCTGCGGACACGCCAAGATCATGCAATGCCGTTACCATGCCTGGACGTATGACCTGGGCGGCGAATTGAAAGCGGCGCCGCGCTCCGATCGCGAGCCGAATTTTTCCACCAGCGATTACCCGCTGCTTTCCATAAAAGTTGAAACGCTCGGTCCCTGGGTTTTTGCCAATGCCGACGAAAATTGCAAACCACTGGCGTCTTATTTCGGACCGGTTTTAGACATCATCGCCGAAAGCGGGCTCGACCTCAATAGTCTTGTGTTGTGGAGTCGGGAAGAATGGGAAGCGCGTGCCAATTGGAAAACTATGTTGGAAAATTATCTGGAGTGTTACCACTGTCCGGTCGCACATCCTGGTTTTAGCGCCGCCATCGATGTCGATCAAGACAGCTACAAACTGACCGAACACGAATGGTTCTCCAGTCAGGTCGGATATGTTCGTCAAAGTGCGCTGGAAGGCAAGGCAAAGATAAAGACTTACGATGCCAAAGGCTCGGTCAAGCAAGCGCAGTATCACCTTCTCTATCCCAATTTCACAATCAATATAAATCCAGGTTTCCCCAATCTTTCGGTCGACGTTTGGTTGCCCAACGGACCAAATACAGCCAGAGGATTTTCGGAGCAATACTTTGCACCTGGTGTTGATAAGAAATGGGCTGAAGAACTCATTCATTTCAACCAGGAAGTGGGCGAAGAGGACGATGTTTTAACCAATTCCGTGCAAACGGGTTTGCTGGGCGGCGAGCCCAAACTGGGCCGTTTTCTCACTAATAGCGAGCACCTCTGCATTCACTTTCTGAAGTTGATTGTCAAAGCGATGTGCGATTGAGCTGACGAGCCAAACCAAGACAGTACAAGCTCTCCAGACAGGGAAACTCGAATCAAGATGCTACAGGTATACGACAGCCAGGAGACGCGCCGGCTAGAAGAAGACCGCCTCAGGCAGCGCAATTGGAAGCGCTGGGGTCCATATCTGTCCAATCGCCAGTGGGGAACCGTGCGCGAAGATTATTCGCCGGGCGGAAGCTGCTGGGATTACTTTTCTCACGACCATGCACGCAGCCGCGCTTATCGCTGGGGCGAAGACGGTCTTTTGGGCATCACTGACAGAGAGTGCCGGCTGTGTTTTTCGCTCTGTCTTTGGAACGGCAAAGATCCAATCTTAAAAGAACGGTTGTACGGGCTGACGGGACCCGAAGGCAATCATGGCGAGGATGTGAAGGAAAACTATTACTACATAGATTCCACAGTCACGCACTCGTACATGAAAGCACTGTACAAGTATCCACAAAATGAATTTCCCTATGAAGGGCTTCTGGCTGAGAATCGCCGCCGCAGCAAAGCAGTGCCCGAGTTCGAATTGTACGACACCGGTGTGTTTGCTAATGACGAATATTTCGATGTTTTTGTCGAATATGCCAAAAACACGCCTGACGACATCCTCATTAAGGTCTCCATTCATAATCGCTCCACGCAAAATAGAGAGCTGCATTTTCTTCCCACTCTTTGGTTTCGCAACACATGGAGCTTCGGCTCTGCGTATGACCGGGTTGAGAACAAGCCGCATATGTGGCTTGAGAGTCCCGGCATGGTTATTGCCGAACATGAGTCACTGGGCAAATTTCATTTTGCATATGAAATGCCGCCGGCTGCAAAGCAAGAAGTCGAGCCGCTCTTTACTGAAAATGAAACCAATAATGAGCGTCTTTTCGGATTGCCTAATTCCGTGCCTTATGTGAAAGATGCTTTCCATGAGTCCGTGGTTCATAACAATAAAGACGCCGTCAATCCTGGTCATTCCGGAACGAAATTTGCTCCGCATTATATTCTGGAAATCGGTGCGCAAGATTCTTGTGTCGTCAATCTCAGGCTGTACTCGGACGAAGAACGTCCAAGCGAACTCTTCGGCAAAGACTTCGACAGGCTTTTTAAAGTTCGTCTGGCCGAAGCGGACGATCTCTTTTATAAAGATGGTGTCATTCATCCGACTTTGACGCCGGAGGAAAAATTGGTAGCGCGTCAGGCTTATGCGGGGCTTCTCTGGACCAAACAGTTTTATCATTATGTGATTCCGGATTGGCTCACAGGCGATCGCAATCAACCGCCTCCGCCGGCTGAGCGCAAACATGGTCGCAATAAAGACTGGAAACATGTCTACAATCGAGACATCATTTCCATGCCCGATAAATGGGAGTATCCATGGTTTGCCGCCTGGGATTTGGCTTTTCATATGATCCCTTTTTCCGATATGGATGCCTATTTTGCAAAAGATCAAATGATTTTATTGCTGCGCGAATGGTACATGCATCCCAACGGTCAAATTCCGGCCTACGAGTTTAATTTCTCAGACGTCAATCCGCCCGTTCATGCCTGGGCGGCCTGGCATATCTACAAATCGGAAAGATATACCGGTGTGCCCGATCGCGCTTTTCTGGAAAGCGTTTTTCAAAAACTGACTCTTAATTTCACCTGGTGGGTGAACAGAAAAGATGCTGAAGGAAACAATCTTTTCTCGGGTGGATTTCTTGGATTGGATAATATAGGGGCTTTCGACCGCTCGCAAAAACTACCTACCGGTGGGCATCTCGAGCAAGCGGACGGCACGGCTTGGATGGCGTTTTTCTGTCTCAATATGTTCCGCATGGCCATGGAATTGGCGCAGGAAAATCCCGTGTATGAAGACATGGCATCGAAGTATTTCGAGCATTTCGTCGCCATTACCGATGCTATGAATTGTTTGGGCGGAGATGGTCTCTGGGATGAAGCAGACGGCTTCTATTACGATCAAATTCACGTGGACGATCACAATATCAGTTTGAAAATTCGTTCGCTGGTCGGCTTGCTGCCCTTGATTGCCGTGCATACTTTTGAAGAATGCCAGCTGGCAAACATGCCTAATTTTTACAAGCGCATGCAGTGGTTCTTGAAATACCGCGCTGATTTGTCCACTTCAATTGCATACGCGCAGGAAAATAATAATGTCCGCATCTTGTCTATACCTTCGCGCGAGCGGCTGGAAAGGCTGCTTTCCTGCTTGTTGGATGAGAATGAGTTTCTTTCGCCTTATGGCATTCGCTCGCTTTCCAAATTCCATGAAAAGCATCCCTATTCATTTTTCGCAGGCGGGCGTGAGCATAGAGTCGAATACATGCCTGATGAGAGCGACTCCGGATTATTCGGCGGCAATTCCAATTGGCGAGGGCCGATCTGGTTTCCTCTCAACTACCTGATTGTGGAATCGCTTTTGCGCTATCACCATTTTTACGGTGATTCGCTGCGTGTAGAGTGCCCGACCAGATCCGGAAAGATGATGAATCTGGAAGAAGTCTCTCAAGAAATTTCCCGCCGGCTGGCCTCCCTCTTCTTGCCTGACGAAAACGGTATTCGCCCGTGCAATGGAGAGCAGCAGAAGTATGCGGAAGACCCAAACTGGAAGAATCTAGTTTTGTTCTATGAATACTTCAATCCCGAGACAGGCAGGGGGCTGGGCGCTGACCATCAAACCGGTTGGACGGCGCTGGTTGCCGATCTGTTGGCACGCGAAAGATGGGATAAACTTGTCAATGGTGCCAGGGTAATTCTTGACGTCGCGCGATCCTGAAATGTTGACCGGCGTGCTGAGCAGTTTCAAAAACCGAAAACTTGATCGCGCACTCATGCGTTCATCGTTCGAGTGGAAACCGCTGAGCGTCAAGGCCGTTTCTATTATTCTGAGCTTGCAGTTTTTGTTGCCCTCAGCTTGCCTGGCGGCGCCGCCGGTCAGTGAAGAAAGGCAAATCGATGCAATCACAAATCAGATCTTGCGCAAAGAGATCGATCTGGAGCGGTATTACCTGCAATACCGGATTTACGGCTCGCAAGAGCCTAAGTCTCGACGATTGAGATTTTTTGCAGGGCAGGTAGCATCCGCGGCTGCTAGCTTGGCTTCGAGCATTATGCTGGCCAGGGTATCTGGTGGCAATGTCCATCATCCGGAGCTCGTCAATAACAATGAAGGCAAACGGGCCCTTCGGGCCGGCATGCTCGGCGTTCTTCTTGATGGTGCCAGCGTCTCTCTGGAGTTTGGCACCAATGGCGTAACGGCGCTGAAAAACATTATTATGAAAAAGAGTCCCGGCGCGGCAGTCAAACAAGTGATTGCCAGAGTCAGGGAAATTGATGCCTTGCGCGCCGAAAGGGACGCGCTTGCAAATAAATTTCCCGATTCTGATCTGACCGGTGTCTACAAGGCGGAAGGCCGGGTTTTGAAGAGCTTCAGAGACTGGTGTCTTTCCGAGTTTGCAGACGTCTATTCCGACATCAAGGCCATGCAATCGAGCTACAACGTTTACTATGCTGTCGATCTGGCTGCCGACGGACTGTATCTGGCGTCATATCTCTTCAGTCTAAAATCGTACACAGATTCGCGTGCTTTGTGGCCGACCGTGACCACCGGAATAGTCGGTGATGGATTCGGCATAGCCAGTGCTCCAGCCAGTGGCCGGTCTTATTATGCGTTGGCGAAATTCTGGCGCTACCGGCTGAAGAAAAAATTTCAGGAGAGTCTTAAGGATTCCGAAGACGATGCGAAAGCAGCGATGGCGGATCTGCAAAAGGAACTTGCTTCCAAAGACATCTCTCTTCTGGAAGGCAATACCTCCGTGCAAACGCGAGCCTCTGCGTATGCGCTCTGGTCGGCACGCTACGACAAATATCTTGACGATAGTCTCGATGAATTGCGCCACGCCAATAAAGTTGCCTTGCAGGGCGAACTGTCCGGCCCCCTCATCTCTGGAGCTTATTTGCAACAAGACATTTTGGCAGGTTATGCTCTCCATCACTATAGAGCCAGACCGAAAGCGGAGAATAATGCCTTTTTAGCGGGTGCGGTTGGGGCCGCTGCCGGTACGGGAGTATCGCTCTTGCTTACCAATTACTGGCTATTCGATGATTACAGAAGCAGATGGAAACTAAAAAAGAAAAAAGAGCTGCCTGAGCAACTTTTGGCAAAACGCATGAAGACGCTTGATGAACTGGATACATTGCTGATTTCTGCCAGCAAACCACTGCAGGTTCAATGAAAATGACAGAGTTCTTTTTGCAATCGGAGCGGTTGGGCTTTCGTTGCTGGTCGAAAAAAGACACTCCACTGGCCGAGAAACTCTGGGGCGATCCCCTGATTACGAGGCTTTTCAGCAAGCGACCTTTAACGGATGCGGAAGTACAGCAGCGTCTGGACCGTGAAATCTTGCAGCAAAAGGAATGCGGATTACAGTATTGGCCGATTTTCAATCTGTCAGAGAATTGCTTTGTCGGTTGTTGTGGGCTGCGCCCGTATGGAAATGATGAGCAAATAGCCGAGATCGGTTTTCATCTGACCAGCCAACAATGGGGAAAGGGTTTTGCAACAGAAGCCGGGCGAGCGGTAATTGACTATGCTTTCGGTAAATTGCAAAAACAAGCGCTTTTTGCCGGTCACCATCCGGACAATAAAGCATCGAGAAACACTCTTCTGAAATTGGGATTCATTGGCACAACCGCTCAGTTTTACGAGCCTACCGGACTTAATCATCCATCTTATCTGCTCTATCGCGACCAGCAGGAATATCGGATGAAACGGGCGCAGCCACTTGATGCAGCGGCAATTGCCGCCGTGCATTTTGCCTCGATAGAAAAGACATTTTCTCAGTCGATCCCGGAGTATGTAAACTCAAGAACACTTGATGATTTCGAGCGTCTATGGCAAGACCGGCTCGATGAACCTGATTGCGCGACCTGTGTTTTAACAACCGGTGAGCAAATAGTCGGATTTGTATCGGCCGGAAAATCGCGCGATCCGGATGCGGAAAATTCATGCGGCTCGGTAGACCGAATCTATTTGCATCCCAGTGTCTGGGAGAAGAGGCTGGGCAGCCGACTTTTGCAATGGTGCGAAGAAGAACTGATAGATCAAAATTACAAGCAGGTGACTCTCTGGGTCTTCGAGCCGAATGCGCGGGCCATAAGATTTTACGAACGAAATGGTTTTCGCCATGACGGCCGCACCAAAGAAGATTTCAATTCTCGCTTGCTTCGCTACGAGAAGTTGTTGGTCTGAATTGGCAGAATTTTATGGCTTTATAGAAACCAGGCGATATCCCTCTTTCGAGAGGTTTTCGATAACCGTTCCTTCGACGTCGCCGATTTTCTTCCTGATTCGTTTAATTGCCGATCGGACCGCCTCTTCAGATGTTTCGCCGTCGCCTTCCCATGCCCGTTGCACCAGCGCGTCATAGTTGAAGGTGGTATCCGGGTGCTGCATCAAAAACTCCAGCAAGGCAAAATCTTTCGGCGACAAATGCACGTTCATACCGTCGACAGTTAATTTGCGGCTGGCAGAAGACAATTCCAGATTGCGAATCTGAATAGTGACATCTCCTTCGGGAAAGTCATAACTTCGGCGCAGCAGAGCCCTCAGGCGGGCGGAAAGTTCGGTCAGATGAAAAGGTTTGCTCAGATAATCATCGGCGCCCATGTCCAGACCCGATTCTTTGTCGGAAAGCCCACCACGCCCGGTCAGCATCAAAACCGGAGTTCTGCCGCCAGCCAGGCGGTACTTCTTCAAAACATCAATGCCTGACATTTTGGGCAGGTTCCAGTCCAGCATGACCAGGTCGTACTTGAAAGAAGACAGGCGAAAATCCGCTTCCGCACCGTCGCCGGCGTGCTCAACCGTGTACCCCTCGTGTTCGAGGAAATCGCTCATCGTGCTGGTTAGATCGATGTCGTCTTCAACCAGAAGAATTTTCGCCATGGCAACCGCTCGCCTGTTCTTACTACCTGATGCAAAGATTGCACCATAGTACCGGGGTCCTTTAAATTTATCTACCACGCTAAGTGGGCCGGTAAATTAACAGCCTAATCCGGAAAAAAGCCGTAACCGTGCCCGTGCACATTGCGAACCACGTCGGTCTCGTTTTCGGCGGCCAGCTTTTGGCGCAAACGTTTGACGCAGGACCGAATGGCCATGTCGGTAGACTCAGAGTCGGTCGGCCAGACGCGATTGAGCAGCGCGTCCGGTGAAAACAGCTCGCGCGGGTGTTTCATGAGAAACTCCAAAAGGGCGAGTTCTTTGGGCAATAGAGGAATTTTCTTTGTCCCTACGCGCAGAATGCCGGCTTTTCTGTCCAGTTCGAAGCGATCTTGCTTGACGTTTTCGTCGGACTGCCCGTGCGGCCGCCTTAAAAGCGCCGAGATGCGGGCGGTCAGCTCGCGGGCATGAAAGGGCTTGGTCAAATAGTCATCAGCACCGGTATCGAAGCCCGTCACCTTGTCGGTTATGTCTGAACGCCCCGTCAGCATGAGGATTGGCGCCGTGCCGCCTGCGTCTCTGTACTCTTTGAGAATGTCGATACCCTTGCAGCCAGGCAATTCCCAGTCGAGGATGATAATGTCGTAGTCGTAAGTTTTCACTCTCGAGCGCGCATCTGTGCCGTCGCTGACCACCTCGCACTGATGTTTCTCGCGCGAGAGCCAGCCCTGAATTATTTCGGCAAGTGCCGTATCGTCTTCTACTACGAGTATTTTAGCCATGGCAAGAGGTTCAGTAAGCTATCAAATGATAGCTTACTGAAGCCGGCTCGGCATTCAGTCGTCAGCTGGTAGATTCGCAATTGAGGGTGAACCAGAAAGTGCTGCCTTTGCCTTCTTCAGACTCTGCCCCGATTTGACCGCCATGGGCTTCGACAATTGATTTGCAAATTGAAAGCCCCAGCCCAAAGCCTTGTTTCTTGCCGTCAGTGGCGCCCACCTGGCGAAAACGATCGAAGACTAAATGGAGCTCGTCCTCGTTAATGCCGACGCCCTGGTCTTTTATCGTTACTTTGCAAGTGTCGCCCTGACCTTTTAGCGCCACTGTAATGGTTGATTTTGCCGGAGAAAACTTGACTGCATTGGTCAAAAGGTTTGTAGTCACTTGCATAATCCGCGATTTATCAATGTCGGCAACAATTTCAGCCAGGTCGGCTTGCAATTCGATCTGCTTGGGAATGGTCAGCGCTTCTACCTGGGCCATGCTTGTGCGCAGGACTTCTGCCAGATCTGTTTTGGTCATGTCCAGTGAGATTGTGCCGGAGTCAAGTTTTTCCATTTCAAGAAGACTGTTGGCTAAGGTGAGCATTTCCTGAGCAGAACCCTTTGCTCGTCTTACCGACTTCAAGAGATTTTCGTGCATTTCATCGCCCAGCTCGACTTCCACCCAGTCAAGAACCATTTGCACCGATGTCAGTGGTGTGCGCAGGTCGTGATTGACCATGGCGAAGAAGTCTTGTTTCAATCGATCCAGCTCTTTTCTCTGGCTGATATCTTGGACAACGCAGTACAGTGCGCTTTCTTCTTTAGACCAGGAGACACTCCAGGAGGTGTCGGCTGAAGTGCCGTCTTGTCTCTTTATCCTGGTCTCCGTGCGAAATTCAGTGTCGGAGCCTACTGCCCTGGAGAGTTCTTGGGCGAATTTTTCTTTGCAATCGTCGGCTATTAATTCGATCACTCTGCGGGCAAGCAACTCATCGCTTTTATAGCCCCAAATTTTTTCCGTGGCCGGATTCACGCTTGTGAAGCTAAGACCGGCATCCAGCGAACAAATTGCCTCTGCTGCATTTTCAAGCATGGCGCGCTCGTGTTTGCGCAAAATTTCCAGAGCGTTGTGCATCTGGTGATAAACGTCATCAATTTCGGCTAATTCGTCTCCCCCTTCAATGGGTGCTAAAGGCGCAAGGCCGGCTGACATGCGGCGAGTGTTATTCATGAGAATGTCCAGTCGGCGCTTGAAATTGACGTTGACATAAAGTGCAGCGGTTATAGCAACGCCCACGATAAGAGCCAGCAAGCTGCAAAGAATTTTGACGGCAAGATCGTTGCTTTCTGTCAATTGGCGCTGCAAGTTGATTTCTTTTGCGCTTTCCTGCCTGACCACTTCATCGACCATTTCGTAAAATCTGTTGAGCCTGTTTCGCTCTCCTTTGATCAACTGCAACGCACCTGCTTTGTCTCCTTCGTAATAGCGGCTGCGCAATTGATCGAAGCCTTCCTGCACGCCATAGACTTGCCTTACCAGCTGAAGCCATTCCGCCTGCTTGGTTTGTGAATGAGAAGACAAGCCTTCGATCACTTTCACTTCGGCAGCTGTGCGGAAATTCAGTTCGCGGATCTTGGTGTCATCTTTGGGTATCAATCCGGCGAATTGCAAAAACATCATTTGAGTGCGCTCGAGGTGCATGGAAAGAAGCGCGTTGATGTGACCGACCATGCTTCTGGATTCGATCAGTCCGACTCTTGCTTCTTCGGATTGCGAAAAGGTATGGAGCAGCCAGCCGACCATGGCGACTTCGATAACTACCGGTGCGGCGACAAGAATTAAGATCTGTTTGGTAAGTTTAATAGAAGCCAGACCTTTGCTTTATGCGGCTGCTGAATGGCAGCAGAAGCGTAGAAAAACAGTATAGCAACGACAAACCAATCAATTTGTCCATGCAGTAAAGGCAACCACCGGCTGAAAGGTGGCTGCCTATACTGTGGTCCTTCTCCAAAAACTCGGCTGACCGGCTATGTTTTCCTGGTCTTGGGTGGATTGAGCGTCAAGATAAAGCGGTCAAAGCGCCTTTGCAAATCAAAAAGCTCGGCGCTGGTGAGCCGCCCCTGGGGCGCAGACTGCATCTTCGAGCCCACTTCTCGCAATGCTTTCCCGTCAAGGAAATTTCTGCCTGTCGCCGCCCCTGTCTGGTCAAATTGCTGTGCGGCAGAGTCGAACATTGTCACAGTGGGATGCTCCTGCCACCTGGGAAGCTAGGGATGCACTGACGATAACCTTAGGAATTGGTCAAAAGTTGGGCGCGATTATTAAACGGGGCGTTCTTTATATAAGTTCGCGGCGGGAGCGCTCGGTTTTTTTAGCATGGGCGCAAAGGCCGAGGACTTTCTCCACAACTTCGTTTATGGTCATGCCATCAGTAATTATTTCGTGAGCATCTTCCGCCTTTTTGAGCGGCGCGATTTCTCTGGTAGAGTCTCTTCTGTCGCGTTCGACGATTTCTTTGAGCACCGTGTCAAATTCGACGTTTTCTCCGCGCGACTCGAATTCTTTCAATCTGCGTTTGGCTCTTTCGGCGGCTGATGCGGTCAGAAAAATTTTTACTTCTGCATTGGGAAGGACTACTGTGCCGATGTCTCGTCCATCCAGAACGACGCCGCCCAATTGCGAGAGCCGTCTTTGCTGCTCGACCAGCGAATCGCGCACTGCTGCGATTGTGGAGAGCGGGCTGACCAGGAGACTGACTTCGCGTGAGCGAATTTCAAAGGTGATCTCTTCCTCGTCGAGAAACACTTTAAGAAGCGGGCTGCCATCAGCATTTGTAGCCGGCACAAGGTCGATTTTGGCCTGTGAAACAGCTGCCGCTATCTCTTCCGGTTCTTCCATGCTCAGGCCTTTTCTCAAAGCCAGGACTGTGGCCGCTCTATACATTGCACCCGTGTCTAAGTAGAGATATCCGAGTTTTTTGGCGGCCAACTTGGCGACTGTCGATTTGCCCGCCCCGGCTGGACCATCGATTGCTATTTTCAACGCCGGTATCGTGTCAGCCATAATGGTCGGGAATCGAGTCTTGTTTTATGGATCTTGCAAAATTCTCTTGTGGAGAATATCACTTGATGAGATAAAGCGCGACTCCAATTGCCAACACCACAAGCAGGATGAGGGCGGTGGCCAAAAGAGGCATGTTGGTGTGGGCAGCGTCGGGTTTGTCCTTGGAGAGATATTCAGACTGCCTGAGAGCCGGCGAGCCGGTTATTGTTTTGCGCGGATTGCGGCTGGAAATAACGTTTTGCACTTGTTCTGCATTGACTATGCCGGGTGGAAAGGATTCGTCATTGATGAGCGGCTGCATCAGTGCCCAGGCTGCTTTGTCGGGAATTTTGTTGGGTCCGGAAATGGAAAGTGAAGGCGTCACCGTTTCTTCATCCTCGTCATCATCTCTGTGTACCGGCAAGTCTCCAAGCGTGAAGTCCTGACCAAAAACCTTGTCCAGAAGCGCTCTTTCGTCGAACAGTTTGGTGGGATTGTCAGGCAAATTCGGCATGGTTTTCAGAAGCATATCGATTTCGATGTGCAGATTTGGTTGCAGCTCGATTGAGTCGCCGGGCTTCGCATTGAGCAGGGCGAAATTGCCATCGCTTACCGAAAGCAACAGCCGGAGCGCCATGTAGCCGGTCTCCACACTGTCGACTACGGATGCGGCCGTCACGTACTTGCCGCCGTCAATGGCAATTTTGCCGCACAATCCATCGCGCTGCCTGTTGATGCGCAAGATCTTCATCCCGGGCGTAGGCTCGCTTTTCACGCGCATCAAAACGTCCTTCATGGCAATTTGATCTGACAGTCGGCCTTCGAATATCAGATCCACCAGAAGCCGTCCTCTCTAACGTTTTGGCAAAGGTTTCCGCTCATGCAATGCCGCTTTTGGGCCGCTTATTGCCAGCGCATTGCTAGGTGTTTTTCGGTGCTTTCAAATGCAAAAGACCGGCCAGCCAATCGGCAAAACTAACACCTTTTGCGGATTCTGCCGCTGCAGCTTGTGCATCTGAAAGGGATGAACCGTTTGCAGTCAACTGAATGATCTTGGCTATTTCGTCATCTTCGGGAAACCGGCCCAGCTTGCTTTTAGAAAAGATCAGCTGCCCTTTATCCTCGATTTCGAAAACGCCTCCGCTTGACTTAATCAAGTCCGAATTTTCTGAAAACATGCTTTCCAATTCGGCTGCCAACCTGACAGCTCTAGCTTGATAGCCTCAAGCTCCACAGTAAGTGATTTTGAATCTCGCTGCCATAGACCCTCCCTGGTCACCCGGTTGTCTTTTAGAAGACAACATCATGTTATCTTACCGCCCCGGACTCGCGTGCGTAAGAACAGCCCTCTCACAGTTAACGACTATGATCCCAGTGGCAAGTAGTAGAGCGCCTGGCGAAAACCGCAGCTTGAGCTTACGGAAAACGGCGGAACAGGCGTTTCCACCAGGGCAGACTCAAATATGCCTCATACTCATGTTTGAAGGAAACCAGATCCCGCTGAGCGTTCAAAAGCTCGTCTTTGAGCAGTTGGGCATTATGCTGATTGGTTTCCAGCAAGCGCATCGAATTGGTCATTTCGTTGAGCATGCGCAGGTCTTCGACATGCTGGCGAGTTTCATCAGCCAGAGCTTTGTGCACTTTGACCAGCTCTTTCAGCAATTGCTCCACTTCTTCCGAGCGGTCGATAATGATTGTCGAGTTGTCGAGCCCATCTTCGGAGTGTTTGATCACAAAGCTTTCTCTTGGCTTTTGGGTGGGAAGCGCTAGATTCAGGGCTTCTTCCAGTAAATTCGGTATCAAGTCGTCACCTTCGATGTCTCTTGCTGGATCTTCATCCTTGGGCCGATGTCTGACTTTGAAGCTGTCGGGCGGAATGACGCGCCATTCGTCATTGCCGTCGATGCTGATTTTCTTGGCAATCCAGCCTTCCGGAAGTTTGTTGCCCCAGCGACCAAGAATGCTGCGTTCCAGTGCTCTGACCGAGCGTCCTAAAAGTGAAGAGGCTTCTTTGATGGTCAGGGCCGGGCGGGCCAGCTCTTCTTCTGTAATGTCGTCGTCAATTGGCTGCGAGTCGCCTTCTGCCAAGCCTTGAGTGGCTAATTTCTTTTCCAGTTCACTTTCCAGTTCACTGAGTTTGAGTGCCTTTGTTTTAAGCTCGGTTGTTTCGACCATCTTCGACCTCAAATCCATACACAGCATTTCAGACAAACGGAGTTGCCGGTCCCTATTTTAGCCGGTTTGTCATGAGGAACCGCTCTGTATGAAGCACAGATGCATAGAAAGTTTCTCATCAGATACCCAGGGCGTCAGGCCCGACTCTCCTCTCACGCGTGAGGGAAAGAAAAAGGAGGCAGACTGGCTGCCTCCTTTCATAGCTTTTTTCAGCTCTCTGAGCGGTTTTTCCTGAGATTGGAAAAACTACTTGATCAGTCTGCCTTCAACAGCAGCCCAGTCGATATTGCTGAAGAATGCTTCGATGTATTTCGGCCTTTCTGCCGGTTTGTAGTCGAGCAAGAAAGCATGCTCCCAGGCATCCATGACCAGAATCGGCTTGAATCCAGCGATATTGCCTTCTTCATGCAGTGTGATCCAGTGATTGGAAAGCACCTTGGTGTCGGGATCCTGGAAAAGAATTGCCCAGCCCACGCCACGCATGGCGCCCACTTTCATGAAGTCGTTTTTCCAAACTTCAAAGGAAGAATAGGTGTCGGTAATCGCTTTGCCCAATGCGCTGCTCTCTTTCGGCTCATCGGATCCGCCTGATTTGAGGTTGCCGAAATAGTACTCGTGCAAGACTTTGCCGTTGTACTCAAAACCGTAACGACGCTTCAATTCAGCATATTCCGGAGTGCCGCTTTTGCCGGCTTCGGTCAATTCGATCACTTTTTCGTTGAGTGTATTGGTGTTGGTCACATAGCCGCCGTACAAGGCAAAGTGAATTTCCAATGTCTTGTCCGAGATGCCGGTCAAGTTCTTGAGATGGGAGAAGTCTTTCTTCTCGTAGGTTTTGTAATGAAGTTTCTGTGCTTGCATTATGCTCTCCTATGGAACACAGTAAGAGTCTCTGAGGATCTGTCTCTCGTGGCTGTAATTCATACCATAAATCCTTTTTCAAGAAGGGCGATTGCAAATTAAAACGCAGGTTTATGCCCTCCGGGTCACGCGGGAACCTTGTAGTTATGCGACTCTATAGGCTATCCGGGCACCAGGTTTAGGGTAGCACCAAATGCGGTGGCAAAACCGCTGCCGGCGGTTTGTAAAAACTGAACTTGCTCAGTTTAGGGAACCAGGTCGGCAAGCCGTTTGCGCGGCTTTTGACCCTCATCCGGCGCGGCTGCGCCATCCGTTTGCACTTCCGGCGTTGCGGCCGGATCAACTTGAGGGGCAGCTGCTTGCTGATCTTCTGTTGCTGCTGCCGGCGCCGGAGGAGGCGGAGGCGGCATGAAGCCGTCCGGCGGAGCGGCGACGTTTTCAGCTGCCGGCGCCGGCGGTGCCTGCGCTACTTGTTGTTCATAAGCTAGTTGAGCTTGCTGCTGTGCTACTTGCTGCTCGTAAGCCTGCTGCTGCGCTACTTGCTGTTCGTAGGCTTGCTGCTGTGCTACTTGTTGTTCGTAAGCTTGTTGCTGTTCGGCCATTTGCTCTTGCGTCACATGAAGCTCGGACGGTATGACAGGCGGCAACTGAGCAGTGGCATTCGGGTCGACTGCTGGAGGCGCAGGCGGCGGCGGCAATTCTTCTTGGGGCGCCGCTGCTCCCGATGCTGCTAATTCTGCGGCCGCAACAGCCAGGGCCGGCGCATCGGTGGCATTGCCGCCGGCAGCGCTCTGATTTGTATAACTGTTGTAGGGTTGATTCAAGAACCATCCCATTTGCGAAAACGCGTCTTCCAGCGAAATCTGGTTGGTGATGCAGTAATTGAGGGCAACGATAGCTTGTTCGACTGAGACGATATTCTTGCCCATGAAGTCATTGAGGGCAAGCGCCACTCCCATTTCGAATTCGGCGATCGCTCCCACTCTGTGCAGCATCAAGCCCATAATTTGAGCATCTCGTGTGCCCATTCTGACGGCTTCTTCGATTTGCTGCGGAGTAATGCGTCCGGCCAATTGCAAGAACTGGTAGAGAGGAACGGTTTCTACAACCGGCTCTTTCTGTGGTTCTTGAGCCTGCAGAACTTCTTGAATAGTAGCGGCGCCACTGGCCACCATGTTCAAAACCAGTGCGGCCTGTTCGCCAATCAGCGATCCAGAAGCTACCATCCTCTGCAATTCCAGAGCATTGTTGAGAATCTGGTCGTTTATTACTCCCTGTGATATGAGAATTTGACCGAGCGGTTGTTCTTGTACCAATCCTAATTCCACATAATCCATCAGGTTGGTGTCGGGCATGATCCCTGATTTGACGAGCAGCTCGCCTAAGCGAATCGTATTGTGCAAAGGCAGTTGCAGTCCGGTTTCTGCCAGAGACTGCTCCAGTGAAATCTGGCGATCGCGCGCGGCTCGCAAGCCTTGCACTGCCTGCTCGCGAGTAATTTTATGGTCGCGGACAAATACCTGAGCATTGAGTGCCGACGAAAGAAGAGGTTCTACAAGGGCGCCAGTCAAAATCAAAATCCGACCGAGCGGTAATCCGCTGGCTGTGGACTGTTGCAGTGCCTGGTCGAGAGCTTCTTTGGTGACCATCTCCGCTTCCAGGAGCAATTCGCCCAATTTGTTGGTGGGCTGGCTCTGTTGCACGTCCAGTCCGAGCTGCCTGAAAGCGTCTTCCAGCGCCATTTCTTCTTTGCCGACAATGGAAAGGGCTTGCAGGACTGTTTCCAGGCTGATGACACCGTCTTTGAGCAGAGATTGGGCTTGTACAGCCGCTCTCAATTGACCGTCTGAAAGGAAGCCCGACATAATCAATACGCGCCCCACCGGCAGGGACTGATGTTTGGCGATTTGCATCGCTTCTCGAAGTTCTTCCGGTCTGAGAAGCCCCGCCTGCGTCAACAGATCGCCCAGACGTACCCCACCTGCTTCACTTGTCATCGAAGTTACCTACTCAATAGTGTCTGTAGATTTTAAAGCAAAATCCCACATATTCTTTATGCATTCTGCCCGTTGGCAGCGCATCTTAATTTCAATAGCGGCAAAGAACGGGCGAAACCCTCTCTTAAGGCCACTGCCAAAACCGGAGTGCCGACCAAAAAGCCTCACCCAGTAAGCGCTTTGGCTTAACAGTCCGAGATTAAACCGGGTCGGATGCCAGGCGGGGTTCTAACTCAGCCAACTTTTCCAGGACGGCCACCTTGTCTGCCCCGGTCAGGCCCTCATTGCCCATGCCGCTGTCGCATTGAGCCTGGAATTCGCCGGCGCTTTTTCTACCGGCCGGCAAACGGACGTCTTTTGCTAGCCCGAGCGCTCTTAGGACCACAATTGCATACCAGGAAATGTCTGGTTCGCGCCAGCTCAGCCCGTGTCTCGCCGATTGCGGCAGGGCGTGATGGTTGTTGTGCCAGCCCTCGCCCAGGGCCATCAGGCCCACCCACCATACGTTTCGGCTCTCGTCGGCAGTTTCGAAGTTGCGATAGCCGAAAGCCGGAATATGGCAGACCGAATTGACAAGAAAAGCGGCAATGAAGATGGTCCCGGCCGCCAAGACATTGGCAAGCAATGCCAGTGGTCCAAGTAAAATCAGGATAGCCAGGCGAAAGGCCAGGCAATTGCCCAGACAAATCAGCCACTGAGTTTTGGGATTGGACGGATCCAGGCGCCTGTAAACCGGGTCTCTGAGAAGATCCGGAACCACTACAGGGAATTGATCCTTGGGCGTTTTATATTCTGGAGAAAAAAGCCAGCCGGCAAAAGAGTGCCAAAATCCATTCAGTGGCGAATGCGGGTCGCCTTCTTTGTCTGTGGATTTGTGATGGACGCGGTGTGTGGCTACCCAGGCTATGGGCGACCCTTCAAAGCAAAGATAGCCGCCCGAAACGATCAAATATTCGATTATGCGCGGGACTTTGACGGCGCGATGAGCCAGCAGCCGGTGGTATCCGATTGTGATGCCAAGACCATGGTACAGGTATGAAACGACAAAAACAGTCAGAAAGAGAAGCATGGGTCACTCGCAGGAATCTAAGCCAGGCTTGCTTTTCGGAGAAAATCCCAAAATCGCTTGGCCGGCCAGTAGTTTAACTCGACAGGCACCCGGATTGGAAGTATATGACAACCCCGGGTCTCGTCACGGGTGGATATTTGAACCTGTTGAAAAGGAGGCGTCCGGGTTGGTACCGAATATGGTGCGCGAAATAGCATAACCAGGAGTCCGCAGGCGCACAATGCAGAAAAAATCAGAACGGACAGCTCACTCAAAAGCAATTTTTTATGCCCGGCCGAATATCTGCACTGATCGAAAAGCAGCCGGACAGGGTGGTATCAAATATAGTGCACTAAAAAAGTGAGACCAGGCGCCCGAAAGCGCCTGGTAAATTCTCTGGTTCCGTGGAACCTCACCATCTTGGTGTTATTGGTGCCCACTGAAGGGCGGGTTTTCAACTAGGTTGTGTTCAATTGTCAAAAACGCTTGCTCTTAGGATTTCCTCCTTGTTGAGCGAACTTCTGACTCTTTGGTAATTCCCTTGATTGGCAGCAATCTAACCTCTGACGTCGAGCAGTAGGAATATTTTTTCTATTTTGTTGTGCAGCCAACAAAGTTGCATGCCAATTTGTTGCCGGTAAAACAAGTTTGCTAAAAAGTAGCAGCAGACTAGACGCCTTTCCCCAGTCCCGAAAAGTTCAGCACTGTTGTTTTGGGCCCTGCACCATATTTGGTGTCGTTAAATTGATTGTGTTTTGGGAGGCTTTCAATAAGCCGGTCTGTCTTTCAAAACCAATTCCGAATGTTTTTCATCTGGGCGCGGGCCCTTGAGCAGCTGCGATATCGTTTGGGCCAGCTGGGTTCTTTGCTCCGATTTGAAACTGATCAATTTCTCTTCCAGTTGACCATCTTTGAAAAGCAGCACGGCAGGCACTTCAGGGACATCATATTTGTAACTGAGCCCGAGGTTTTTGTTGAGGTCGAGCCTGATGTAATCTACTTTGCCGCCGAATTTGGAGAGTGTTTCGATGATTACTTTGGCAGCCGGATCACAGGCGGGGCAGGTGGGCAGAGAAAATTCGACCAGAACAGTGCCGCGCCGGTTGAGAACGCGCGTGCGAAATTTCAGCTCCTGTTCATTTTTCAATGTGCGGGCCAAATGTTCTTTTTTGTCTTCATTTTGCCCGAATGGCACAAAGGTGCTGACTGGGTCGAAGCTCAGCTGCGCCCGGGCAGGCAAAGTGCAGGCAGAGAAAACCAGCCAAATCAGAACAATGCCTTGAGGCGACCAAAAGGCTGCTGAATTGAACGCGGATGAGCGAAATTCTTTCATAAACAGATTGTTTCTCAGCAAACAGTTTTGCACTGGCTAGAAGAAGTAAGTGTAGCGGACATTGAGCGAAGCCGGACTGAATGCCGTCGTGCGGGGCGCCGGACTGCCCTGTTGTTCGCCACCGCTGTCGAAAGCGGCATAGCGCAGAAATGAAATTGGGGTGGAGGCTTGCAGCAGGTGGCGCTGCTTCTGGTAAAAGAGCCCAAGCTCCACAGCCATGAAAAAGCCAGGCTGGCGATAGCCTTTGCTTGAGCCGATGAAGTCACGCTGAGGGCTGCCGTCCCAGCGATAGGCAATGAGCCCGGAGAGTGGCCGCAAGTATTTATTGTCCTTGAAAGGCGATGGAATGATCGCTCCTGCTCGCAGAGAGTAAACGTCAGCGACTGTGTTGACAAGCGAGTTTCGTGTAAGCGGGCTGGTGGCGATAGCGATCCCTTGCAAAACATTTTGCGAGGGTATGCCCGTGGTCCCTCTCGGGGTAATCAGATAACTGCCTGCAGCAAACAGGTTTGTCTGTCTGACAGGAAATTTGACGACACGATAAGCAAGGATTTCGGCCAGCACATCGACGCCGCCGTCGCCAATCATGATGGTGAGCGGCGCCGGCTTGTTATTCCATACGCCCGGACCGACGCCTGTCCAGTTATTATTGCCGCGATAGTTGCCGGTGGGCAGTTTCAGCCCCAGTCCCAGAAGCACGTTGCCTCTTTTCACATTTTCGGGATTGAAAAGCCAGGTGCGTTCCATGAGGACAATGTCGCCCACTCCCGCGGTGCTCAATCGCTGGCGAAAACTTTCGGCAACCGGTCCTTTTGTAAACGGAATCAAGAAACTAGCCTGATTCCACTGAAGAGGCATGGTCGCTTGCAGGTTGACCCGGCGCGTCAGCTGATAGGTGCCGGTCAAATCCAATGTATTCCAGAGTCGGGT
>CAZHEZ010000002.1:0-116950 GCA_964531315.1 uncultured Candidatus Obscuribacterales bacterium
GACCCCAAAAAGCCTTTTTGCTGTTTTTAGCGAGCTGAAACCTCCCTCAATTGTGTGCTGTTCTATTTCTTGGCGGTTGCAGCTCCAAATTCCGAGACCAGTTTGTCTACAAAAGAGCCAGGATTGAACTGGAAAGCCATGAATGGAACCGTGCCGAGCAGGACCAGAAAACAGATGATCGCTGCTAATTCCCATGGGCTTTTCGCCTGGTAAAGGCCTTCCTCTCGAAGCCAGGTCACCCGAGCGTCCATAACAAGCACCAGGATCGACCACCAGAAGCGCCAGAGAGCCAGATTGATTACAGCGTTCAGCCAGCTGCTGAACACGCATTTGAACAGTTTTGAGACCCCCCAGGGCCATGTATAAAGAGCCGCTGATATTGGTCCCATGAGAAACAGGTAGAGCATGAAAACCAGTTGGAAAGAAAGCAGCACAGAATTTCCCATGGCCGCCATCATCAGCACTGATCCGGCCAGCATACCCATGGTTTGATCTGATACCGGACGTGTTTGAATGCGGCTCATTAACTCGTCTGCGTCGAAAGAATTGGCCGAATCCACCTGATCTCCGGCGGCATCATCGTCTTTGCCGATCGCTTGCGCGCCTTGCTCGAATAGCCAGGCGGCAACATTGGCGTTGTTTGTGACGGACTGCACAGTGTCCGTCAATGAATTGCCGATGTCGATGGAATAGCTGACAATCAGTTGTGTAGCCGGAATCAGGCAGATTGCCGTGATCGCTTTGAGAGGTCCGGCCAGGGGCGTCAGCACCTCATCGCCAGGGGGTCCGATATTGAATCCGAATTGAACGATTACTTTGCCGAAGGTGAGGATAGCGCCGAGCAAAAGCAGCAGTATGGACATCGGCAAATAGACCGTCTTCCAAATTATCTGTGTTTTGCGCACGACTCTTCCCAGTGGATCATTACCAGCAGCGGCTTCGTTAGCCACATTGATGAGGTGACCTCTGATTTGAGTCAAGTTGGTCTGGATGGCCAGACTTGCTACTGAGGTTGTCGATTCAGCAGTCAATTGATGATTGGCTTGCATAGCTGTTTGAGCAGTTTTCACCCAGCGGTCCGGGCTGAGCATGCGCTCGCCGATTGTCTGGGAAAGGTCGCTCAATGTGAGCTTGGCCGCAGTGTCTGTCAGTCTGACGCCGAGACCGTTGAAGTGGGTTTCTGCCTGCACCGCGTTGGCGACGCCGGAAGGAAGGTCTTTGTCCACGAGCGCACCGCCCGGATCAAATTGGAAAACAACATCCGTCGGCAGTGGAGGTCCGAAGTGGGAAGTCGCACCATATCCCTGTCCGGCTTGAAAAACGTAGGTTACCGGCGGCTGGACATAAGTGACCGATGATGTGTGAGTTCTTTTCGATTCGGCTTTGGAAAGGTTGCCCGAGGAAACCCTGTATCCATTTAAAGCGTGCGTTCCAGCTAGCGGGCTGCTGCCATGAACGGTGGTAGTGGGAACCGACCCGTCCTCAACCAGGTGCTGCATGGCCTTGATTTTGCGCTCTTTTCGCTGCGCGAATCTTCTTTCGTAGTGATCTTGTATGGAAGCTTGGCTAAGACGAGAGCGGCTTGCTTTCTCTGCTGTTGCTTCCTGGCTCCAGGCAGGCAACGGAGAGGCAAGCGCGAGAAGGACTATTAGAGCTGTTCTTATAGGATCGTGCCAATGCTGGCGCAATAGCATCATCGTGCGCTCCATGAAGGCAAAGGGGGGAGGAGGCTTACAGTTTTGCCTGAAATTTGGTCGTTCTTGTGACGAATCGTGGTAAATGGTCGGACTCGGGCAGCTTCCTTTATACGCCCAAGGTCAAGGCAAGTTGTTATCGTCGTGTTAACAGCCAGTCGACGCCGTAAATCAATGAGAATGCCAGATGCGGAAGGTTGCCTTTTGGTGTCTAAGAAGTTTAAATGGGAGGTTTAATCCTGTTAGCTAAGAACAACTCTGGTTATGACCGAACAGACTCCTAAAAACCTTAACCCCCACCTGATTATCCCTGCCGGCACTCAAGTGGTCACGCTTGTGGAAGTACGCAGCAAGGACGGTCACCCTCTGCGCAGGAAAGGAACAGTCGGGACAATCGTCAAATCTCCGGTCGATAATGAGCACGCCTATCTGATCCGTTTTCCCGATGGAGGACAAACCAGCCTTCACAGGCAGGAAATCGGCATTAGAAAGCATCTTCAGAATGTCGACTTTGACAGGCCGGATCCGCTGGCAGACAGAGAGCTGTTTGAATATATAATCTACCAGTGTGTAATTGGTTCTCGATCCTATGGGTTGGATGTAGAGGAATCCGATGTTGATCGGCGCGGGATCTATTTGCCGCCGGCTGATCTTCATTGGTCTTTATATGGAATTCCTGAGCAGATTGAGGACACTTCAAATGAGGAGTGCTATTGGGAATTGCAGAAGTTTCTGATTCTCACTCTCAAAGCCAATCCGAATGTTCTTGAATGTTTGTATTCACCGATAGTTGAGAAATGCACACCACTTGCTCAGGAATTATTGGATTCGCGCGATGCCTATTTATCAAAACTGGTTTATCAAACTTACAACGGCTATGTTTTGTCGCAATTCCGAAAGCTGGAGCAGGATTTGCGTACCCGTGGCGAGCTTAAATGGAAGCACGTTATGCACCTGGTGCGGCTCCTTCTGTCCGGGATAACGATTTTGAAAGAAGGGACTGTTCCGGTTAATGTTGGGGAGTTTCGTGAAAAGCTAATGCCTATCAGATTGGGCGAGGTTTCCTGGGAAGACGTCAATGTCTGGCGGCTGGAACTTCACAAAGAATTTGATGCGGCCTTTGAAAAAACCAAATTGCCTGAGCGCCCTGATTACGAGCAAGCCAATCGGTTTTTGATGAAGGCGCGAAGGCAGATGGTGGGTCCATGAGGTTTCCCGATGCTTTATACAAGGCTGCCGCCAATCATCCGCATCCTCTGGTGTTCGCCACGGTCAGTGGTGCTCATTTGTATGGATTTCCTTCTCCGGACTCCGACTTTGATCTTCGCGGCTGCCACGTGCTGCCGATTAAGGAGTTAGTCGGACTAGATAGCCCCTCTGAAACAATTGAATCCACCTCAATCGTGGATGGTATTGAACTTGATCTGGTAACCCATGACGCCAAGAAATTCATTTTGATGATGCTTCAAAAGAACGGCTATGTTCTGGAACAGCTGTTTTCGCCACTGATTATTGTCGGTGGAAAAGAACATGACGAACTTAAAGAACTGGGGAAAAAATGCATCACACGCAATCACAGCCATCACTATTTGGGATTCGCAGCTACCCAGTGGAAACTCTTTTCAAAAGAAGAGAAGCCGCGGGTAAAGCCACTGCTATATGTGTACCGCGTGCTATTAACTGGAATCAATTTGATGCGCACTGGAGTCATTGAAGCTAATTTGGTGACTTTGAACGATCAATTCAGACTTTCCTACATTCCGGAGTTGATAGAGCAAAAACTGTCCGGTGCAGAGAAGCAGAAAATCAAGGAAGCGGATCTCGAGTTTCACGAAGGAGAATACGACAGACTTCGCGGCGTGCTCGAGGACGAGTTCTCCCGCTGCAAGCTGCCGGAAAAGCCAGAGGCCAAGGACGCTCTGGACAGTCTTCTGCGGGAAATGAGATTGAGTAGAGGCTAACGAAGAATAGTTACATTATCTATTTGATCTTCGGTCTCATTGGTCTATTGCCATTGTTCATGCTTTCACTCCAGCTGCCGGGCTGTCCGGACCCGGATCCGGCGGATTGAAGCGTTGAGCCGTTTACGCTGGCACTTTCGTCGGCAAATGCACAAAGATTTGGCAAAAGAGCGGCAATGATTGCCAGAATGATCCTTAGTTTCATGGCTTTATCCTCTTGATGCTTGTTAGGTGCGGATTCCATTACATAGAAAGAAGCAAGGATTGAATGTTCCACCTCAAAGAGAAAGGCGGAAAGAAAGTTGACGTTCTTGACCGAAGTGGTGCGGCAAGCCTCGCCGACGTCAACTCGATCAAATAAGCAATAAAGAAGACGACCTTTAAGGGCCGTCTTCTTTATCGTTCGAGGGACATGCAGGCCGTCTGTTAACAACCTGCTGAGGTATAAACGGTTAACTTGATCGGTTGAAATTCTACTTGTAGTTTCTAACTAGTGGACCTTTT
Source organism: uncultured Candidatus Obscuribacterales bacterium (assembly GCA_964531315.1). Taxonomy (GTDB): domain Bacteria; phylum Cyanobacteriota; class Vampirovibrionia; order Obscuribacterales; family Obscuribacteraceae; genus QKMZ01. The sequence goes on from CAZHEZ010000002.1 coordinate 4,160, forward strand.
CTGGGTGCGCGATAACCATAATTTTTCACAACCGGTTTTGCTTTGGCCGGCATAGTGTAATTAACACTGCGACCTGCCGCTGGAGTCGTTGCTGTACCGATTGGCCTTTGGTATGGCTGAGCTCCGCCTTCATTATTGCTCTGGGTCGTTGCGCTAGTGCTGGCTTGTTGCGCGGCGCTGCTGCTTTGTTCGTTTTTGGACTGAGTGGACGGCCGATTCTCTGCTTGCGAAGTCTCTTGAGTAGTTGCCTGTGATGTGCTTCCACCACCTGCCATACTGGAAGCTTGAGACTCGCCTGCATATGCGTACATATTAGGCAGCAGGGCAGTGACGACTCCGAGCACTGTATAGCGTCTTTTCATTTATAACTCCTGGCTCTTTGCTTGAGGGCTTTGCCGGTGTGACTGGCAGGATTGGCTAATGTTCCCGAGATCACGAGAGTTTTATCTTATCTCTCGGTTGTTTATCTTTTCTTTTCTGTACATGATAAAGCCGATCAGCAGTTCCGTATTGGCGACAGTATGTTTATGTGGGAACCACTGCCAGACAATCAAGTCAGTCAAAATGATAAGGCTTGTTTATTAGCGCTGAATCCCGAGGTTCGTGTGCTGGAGATTACACCTGTAATGTACGCAAACAACATTCATCCTATCGAAAACCGAGCGGGAAGCTCAAACAGCAAAGAGAAGCAGCTCAGCAAGAAGGATGTTGTGCGAAACATGTTGGAAGAGGCGCGCATGATCATTCCGGGAGTGCAAGCGCTCTTTGGATTTCAATTAATCGCAGTCTTCAATAGACCTTTCTATGACTTGCACATGAGCGAGCAGATCGTACACCTGGTGGCTATGGTGCTCAGCACTGTTGCCATTTGTTTTCTGATGGCACCGGCTGCTTACCACCGCCTGGCGGAGAGGGAAGCAGTCTCCGAAAAATTTATCGAATACTCAAGCAAACTAATCTGCGCTGGAATGGTCCCTCTGGCCGCTTCCATAGCACTGGATATCTTCGTAATCTTCATGCTGGTCATCAAAAGCTATCTGGTCGCAGGCCTGGTGGCTTTTAGCGTATTTAGCCTACTGACAGTTTTCTGGTATTTGATTCCCGTGCTGGCAGAGATTCGCAAACGCCCTATTGCCGAAATTACCTGATTCGATCTATTGACGCGCGTTCTGATTTTGTGAGTAGTATTTGCCTTCGGAGTATTCCGGCTGGATGTCCTTAAGCACAAACATCGCTTCTTTTAGAAGCCAGGCATCTTCTATCCTGCCTCTTTTCTCGCAAGATTCTATGGCCCTCTGCAAGTGACGGGCGCCTTCCGGAAAATTGTCCAGGGCAATGCAGATCAGTCCGAGCTCGTACAGATGCGACGGCAGATCTTCGGAGCGCGGATGCGTGTTTTCCATTATGTTCAAAATCCGCTTTGAGGTGCAATAAGCCGTACTCAAATCGCCCATCTCAATGGCTCTTGTAGTTTGAGTTCTCAGAAGCGCAATTTCAGAAACATTGGTTGGCTGCACCATTTGGGATCCCCTTTTTCAATGGAAAATGCTGCTCAGATTCAACTATCGTCTATGAGCATTCTAACTTTGCGGCCGTCATGTTCATATAGCTCAGTAGAGGGATAAGTACCTGCCTCTGTGCCCAAAACACTCTTTCTCAGGCGCTAATACTTATACCTCGTGAAATAAACAGAAACGTTTTTTTAGTTTACGTCTATTAGTTTCAAAAGCTCTATGCGATATCCCGGTTGTTGGAGCCGGCTGATGGGATCACGATTATTCTTTTTCCAGTGAAATCTACAGCTCTTGTGCCTTTAGTCTGGGAAGTATCGGCAAAGCGCAATGCTTCTTCGAAAGTGCTAAAGGATTTTGGTTTTTTACCAATCATTACTGTCCATTCGGTCTTCGGTTTCTTCTCATTCTTCATGGTTATCACCTTTTGATGGCAGGAAGACTGGATTTACCCTTTCAAGTTCCAATTTTGTTTTGGCGCGCTTTTCACGTTCCTCTAGCCTTTGATCCTTACAACTAGATTAAAAACGACCTCCAGAGCCGAATTTATCTTGCTGCACCTAAATTTAGAGCATCTTGGAAAGGAAAGTGCGGTATCTTTTCGAGCACGCAAAATCTCATAAATGTATAAATCATGAGGAGTATGCATGGCGAATAAGGGCGACAACAATTCAAACGACATGCAGCAAGAGCCGGAACGGGAGCGTGGAGTGACGCGCCGCTCGTTTCTCAGAAATCTGGGAGCAGCAGGAATCGCAGCTGCTGCTACATTGCCCACTGGGGCAAAGGCGGAGGACATGAAGGCCGAAGAAAAGCAAATTGATTCTATAGCGCCTGTTGCCGGAGCGGTTGCAGTAAAGCTCATGGTCAATAAGAAGAAACATTCGCTAAAACTGGATCCCAGGACCACGCTCTTAGACTGCCTTCGCGAAAATCTGCAAATTACCGGCACCAAGAAAGGTTGCGATCATGGACAATGCGGCGCCTGCACCGTCCATGTCAACGGCCGCCGTATCAATTCTTGTTTGACACTGGCAGTCATGCATGACGGCGATGAAATCACAACAATTGAAGGATTGGGACAGCCCGACAATATGCACCCATTGCAAGAAGCGTTTGTCGACTGCGATGCCTATCAATGCGGCTATTGCACATCAGGTCAGATTATGTCTGCGGCGGCATTTTTGAACGAACCTTGCGGTCATAGCGTCGAAGATATCAAAGAAGCGATGAGCGGAAACATCTGCCGTTGTGGTGCATATCCGAACATCATCGCTGCCATTCAACAAGTTATCCAGAAAGCGTAAGGGCTGTCAAAATGAAATTATTTGCTTTTACAAAGACGACAGATATTGCCGATGCAATCAAGGAAGCAACCAGCGCAGCGGCCTCGCCGCAAGGAGCGAAAGCCAAATATATAGCCGGAGGCACTACGCTGCTGGACTTGATGAAGCTGAATGTGGAAGAGCCTGGCACATTAGTCGATATCAATAAGCTGCCTCTGGACAAGATTGAAACCACCCGTGATGGCGGGTTGAAAATCGGGGCGATGGTCAAAAATGCGGATCTTGCCAGCCATCCTTTTGTGAAATCCCAATTTCCTGTCCTCTCTGAAGCACTTTTATCCGGTGCTTCTGCTCAGTTGAGAAATATGGCAACCACCGGCGGTAATTTGCTGCAAAGAACCCGTTGCGTCTATTTCCGCGATACTGCCTTTGCCTGCAATAAGCGCGAACCCGGGTCAGGCTGCCCTGCTATCGAAGGAGAAAATCGAACCCTGGCAGTTCTTGGCACCAGTGACAGTTGCATCGCCACCAATCCGTCCGATATGAACGTCGCGCTCATGGCCCTGGAAGCGACCATTGTCATTAATGGCACCGGTGGCGAAAGAGAAGTGCCAATCAACGATTTTTATCTGCTGCCCGGCTCGACTCCGCATTTAGAAAATGTTCTCAAGCCGGGCGAGCTGATCACTCATGTCGTGGTGAAAGGACTTCCGGCAGGAAGCAAGTCAATGTATTTGAAGTTGCGCGATCGTGCCTCTTATGAATTTGCCCTGGCATCGGCTGCCGTAATTGTTCAGATGGAAGGCGGCAAATTTTCGCGCGTGCGCATTGCACTCGGTGGCGTCGGCACCAAACCCTGGCGGTCTCTGGAAGCGGAAAAATTTCTCACCGGCAGCGCAGTCAATGAAGCCAATTTCCGCAAGGCTGCCGAGGAGGCCCTGCATGCGGCCCGGCCGCAGAGTCAAAATAAATTCAAAGTAGAACTGGCAAAACGGTGTCTGACGCACACACTGAAATTGGTCAGTTCATAGCCGGGGCGTTGCACGCCGCGACTTTGAAACTGGCGAAATACGAAATTTGGCGCAATACTCAAAAAACGAGACTGAAATATGACAGCCACAAAAGAGAAAAGCAATTCACCGATCGGACGCGAAATGAGGCGAATTGATGGACCACTGAAAGTAACTGGCAGTGCGGTCTATACCTCCGACCACAACTTCCCGGGGATGCTCTACGCGGTGCCTGTCAGTGCCACCATCGCCAATGGATCTATTTCTAAGATTGATACCAGTAACGCGGAGAAAATGCCTGGTGTTAAAGGCGTTTTTCATCGCTCCAATATAGAAAAATTATTCCGGGTAGCGCCGAATGAAGACTGGAACGCCTTTTCAGATGAAGACCGCCCCCCTTTTGAAGATGACATCGTCCGATATTACGGGCAATATGTTGCAGTGGCAGTGGCCGAGACCTTCGAGCAGGCAACTGCGGCCGCTGAGGCGGTCAAGGTAAGTTATATCGAGAAGAAGCCGAATGTTGATACCCACCTGTCTGCTGATACCAAAATCAAGGTGGAAAGTGAACGCGGAGATGCCCAAAAAGCATTTGATTCGGCAACTATAAAACTTGATGCTACTTATACGACACCGGCCGAGACCCACAATGTTATCGAGCTTCATTCCAGTGTCGCTATTTTTGATGGTTCGCAGTTTACGCTTTATGAGACTACTCAAGGTGTAGTCAATCACAGAAATGTTCTTGCCCAGGTATTGGGTGTTGAACCTGAAAGTGTGAAAGTGATCTCGAAATTCCTGGGCTCCGGATTTGGTGGCAAGATCACACCCTGGCCGCAGAGCGCAATTGCTGCTGCTGTATCGCGAAAATTGCGCCGACCGGTAAAATTGGTGATCACTCGTAAAATGGCATTCCACGCCGCCGGTCACCGTCCAAGAACACAACAGCGAGTGAGAATAAGTGCCGACAGCAATGGAAAGCTGACATCACTGCAACATGATTACTTGAATCACACTGCCATTCTCGATGATTTCAAGGAAAACTGCGGCGAGTGCAGTAAGTATTTGTACAGCTGTCCGAACGTGCGAATAACCTCCGCCCTGGCCAAGCGCAATATAGGAACGCCGACCTCGATGCGAGGCCCGGGCGCAGTGCCCGGTCTGTTCGCAACCGAGTCTGCACTCGATGAGCTTGCAGTACAACTGAAGATCGATCCCTTGCAACTGCGAATAATCAACGAGCCGGAAAAAGATGAGGACCTCAACATTCCTTTTGCCTCTCGTCATTTGATCGAATGTTATAAAACTGGGGCGGAAAAATTCGGGTGGGCGAAAAGAGATCCTAAAGTCGGTTCGATGAAACGCGACGGTCTTACACTCGGTTGGGGATTGGCTGGTGCCTCCTGGATCGCAGAGAGATGGCCTTGCGAGGCTGCGGTGGAGTTGTGCGACGATGGAACTGCCAAGGTATGCACCGGTACTCAAGATATCGGCACCGGTACGTATACTGTCCTGGCCCAAGTCCTCTCCGACAAAGTCGGTATTGGCATTGACAAAATTGAAGTTGTGCTCGGAGACTCCTCACTGCCGCCCGGACCATTATCGGGAGGATCGATGGTGACGGCCTCGCTTATACCGGCTGTCGCCATAGCCGCGGGAAAAGCAATCGGAACTTTGCTGAGTGCGGCCGTAAAGACTCCTGGAGCAAAGTACTTTGGTGTAGAGCGGAAAGACGTTACCTATTCGGAAGGTAGAGTACATAAAAAAGACGAACCGGCATCTGCCGGAATATCCTTCCAGCAAGTGCTCAAAGATGGCAACTTTAAATTCATTTTGGGCAAGGGAAGCTCTCCCAGTACATTTGGCCCTAAACCGAAACAATCAATGCATGCCTATGGTGCACAGTTCGTAGAAGTTACCTGGCAAGAAGAGATTGCCAGATTGCGAGTCAGCCGAGTGGTGACAGTCATTGATGCGGGCAAAATCATCAATCCGAAAGCCGGACGCAATCAGATTGAAGGAGCCCTCGTCATGGGCATCGGTATGGCACTATTGGAGCAGACGCACTACGAGCCTACCAAAGGTGCACCGTTAAACAGTAATCTTGCCGATTATATAGTGGCTGTCAATGCGGACGTTCCTGCCCTCGACGTGCACTTTCTTGAAATTCCCAACTGCGAGTTAAATGAATACGGTGCAAAGGGTATCGGCGAAATTGGCTTGGCCGGATTCGCAGCTGCCACTGTCAATGCCGTCTATCATGCGACCGGCGTGAGAGTGCGTGACTTGCCCATAAAGATTGAAGATCTGTTGGTATGACGAAAAACAAGCTAGCATTAGTGCGGGTACCTTTGAGCGTGGAAACAAATTGACTATGAGCGAAATACAAGAAATACTGTCATTTTATGAACAGTGTTTACGTGAAAGTAAAAGATACGCTTTAGCTACGGTCGTTCGTACCACCGGTCCGTCCTATCGAAGTCCCGGCTCACGGTCTATCATTCGCGATGACGGATCCTTTCGAGGAGGGCTTTCTGCAGGTTGCCTTGAGGCTGATATTGCTTGCCGATTAGACGGTGAAAAAAAATCATTCATCGTTGAATACGATCTATCCGAAGCTGATGAAATTCGCGGTTTTCCTTTTGGATGCGGCGGTGCCGTTGAGATATTGGTTGAACCATTGCCTAATGCACAGGCGATGCATGCAATTGAGTGGTTTGCATCATTAGATCAACCGGCTGTGTTGCTGACAGCGACAGCTTCAGATGGTGGCATTGAAATTGGTGCCAGGTATGGAATGAATGCATCCTGTGATTCTACCTACCACGGAAAACTCAAGTTTCAAGGAATGGAAGCTATTGCTTTGAGTGTTCTTGCTGAACGCAAGAGCAAAGTCATTGATGTACCGGTCAATGGAAAGGCAACGACGATATTCGCTGAATACTATGAGCCGCCGATCTCCATCTATATATTTGGTGACGGAGAAGATGCCAGAGTCCTTGAAACCTGTGGAGATGCACATGGATTGAATGTCACCAGAGTCTCGCGCAACGAATTGCGTGCCGGTGATGATCTGGTAAAAATGTTTCCGCGTTTGGGGCATGCCTTTACTGTTGTAATGACGCATGACCTCAACATCGATACTGACGTTGTTCGTCAACTGGTGGCATTAAATCCACCTTACCTGGGCATCATGGGACCTCGTTCTCGTAGTGTCCAGATCTTCGAATCATTTGCATCTCATTTACAGAATTACATTTTAAATGCCAATGTTTTTGCACCAATAGGTCTGGACCTGGGAGCAGAAACGCCTCGCGAGATAGCGTTGTCTATTCTGGCTGAAATTCATTCGGTGGCCCGCGCTCGTACTCCCAGACACTTGCGCGATGTTGATGGTGCAATTCACGAGCGCGCTTGCTCAATTTCGACAGTCGGTAATATTTCCGTTGGATAGAAAAGTAATAGCTGCTGTGCTCGCGGCTGGCGCTTCATCGCGCTTCGGGAGTGCAAAGCAGCTGGCAGTATTTACTGGACAGACATTGATCGAACATGTGCAAACTGTCTTGCTCGGAAGTTCGGCAGATAAAGTGGTGGTGATTCTAGGATGCAATCGCGAAGCATTGGAGAAGCACATTTTGCCTGGGGCAATCAGTCTTGAGAATGCAGGTTGGGAAGAAGGCATTGCCTCATCAATCAGGATGGCGACAGAACACGCCATATCTAAAGACGCCTCTCACCTTCTTTTATTGGTTTGCGACCAACCCTTTGTTTCATCCTGTCTCGTGGACAAAATCATATCTCTCTCGAAATTCGAACCCGACAAAATTATTGCCTGCCGGTATGGCGAAACGGTTGGAGTACCGGCTCTATTTCCGAGACAGTGCTTTGATCAACTGCTCGCCCTTAAGGGCGATGCCGGTGCAAAATCCATAATCAAGGGTTCGACAAACATTGAACTGGTTGATTTTCCTCAAGGTCTGGCTGACGTTGATTGTCCAGCGGATATGCCGCAAGTTGAAATGATGTCAACAGATGGTGCAATCTGAGAACTGAGAATATGAAAAACAGAAGTCTGGCTTGCAAAGATGTCGGACGTTCTAAATCTTGATAAGAAGCGCATCTGCCGTATACATAGGTGCAGTGCGCGTTGTCAAGGATGAGATTACTGTTTTGTCATGTCAAACTCTTGATTAGCCAGGATAATCGCAAAAGCTGGCTCGGCCAATGAATTTGTCTCTGGAAGCTCGATGAAAAACAGCAGACTCTACAGTAAAAGATATTTCGCTCTACTTGCTTCGATACTGGCGCTGACGATTTTAGCGCCGCTTGTCGAGCACGGATTTTGGGCGCGCATGATCGTGGGTTCTATGATGTTTGTTGCCCTCTGGACTGGTTCTGTTGCGGTCAGCACCAAAGGCAATGTATCGGTGGGATGGATCATTCTGGCCACGCTTGCGTCTTTCTTGTGGGCGGTTGGATTTTTCGCAGAATCATTACCAATCAACTCCGTGTACCTGCATTACGCTACCTATTCAGTCTTGCTTCTCTTTTTTGCCAATGTCGGGCGACTGATGCTCGAAGATATTTTGCAGGGCGAAGTCAACCTCAATCGAATTTGTGGTGGCGTGTGCGTTTTCATTTTGATCGGTTTGTGTTTTGCCATGCTGCACATGATTGTTGCTGCCGGCGATCCACATGCATATCGAGATAACCTAGAAACATCGAATAACTTTGGTGACGCGCTTTCGCATGAGTACAGGTATCCGATATTTGTTTATTTCAGTTTTTGCACGCTCTCAACCGTTGGCTATGGTGACATTGTTCCGGTCACTCGTTTGGCGCGTTCTTGCTCGATGATGGAGGCTGTGACCGGCCAACTTTATCTGGCGATTTTGGTAGCGCGATTGGTCGGGTTGCACATCGCGGGAACCGCTTCTAAGTCTCAATCGGTTCCTGAAATCGTAGAAGTCGAAACCGCGGAAACTGACGAAAAACGTAAGCAGCTCGAAGCTGCTTTGACCAAATAGTCGGTCGCCATCAAATAGCTGAAAGCTACTGGAATCCGGCTTTTGCCGGCCATTTTTCGACATCAAGAAAACGCAAAGATTCCCAAATGCGGCGTCAAAACGTCGTATAAAGCCGCTCTGTGAGCCAAAAAGAGACTTATAGTAAAGGTACCAGCCCACAGCTTCGCTGCCAAAAGACTGGGCGGAGGAATCCTATATGAACATGAATATGAGCAGAAAAAACTCCATTTTCGATAATACTCAGCACCTCACCGTGATCGCATGGGTTCTTGTGGCTGTATTTCTCTACGGAATACTTGTCGGTTACAGCGGAAGGGGCTTAATGGGGATCAGTACAGAACACCAAACCAACCTGGGCTTCGGGCGTTTTGGAGATGTAGCTAAATCTCTTGAAACTGGCCATTAGGTTGTGCTACCATATAAAAGTATGGTACGGTGGTTTTCTTTTGTTGAATGGTTGATTGAAACCTGATGGTTCTTCCCGGTGCTCGTTCATCGGCAGGATTTCCCTCGCCTGCAGATGACTATCTAGAAAAAAGCCTGGACCTCAACGAGCTGCTCATAACCAATAAGGTGGCCACCTTTTTTATGAAGGTGGAAGGCGATTCGCTTAAGCCTAGCGGAATACGCCACGGAGATATTCTCATCGTAGACCGCTCCATCAATGCGGCACACGGCAAAATCGTCGTTGCAGTTGTTGCCGGTGAGCTGGTGGTTCGCAGAGTCGAAGCCAGGGAAGGCAAACTCGTCCTGACCTCAGACGATCTTTCAGTTCAGCATGAAGTGGTCGACGGCGACGATGTTCAAATCTGGGGCGTCGCTACCTCATCTGTGCATCCGCTATAAAGATATGGCGAGCGAAAAGTACGCACTGATCGACTGCAACAATTTCTATGTTTCTTGCGAGCGCCTTTTCGACCCGACCTTGGAAGGCAAGCCGGTTGTTGTTTTATCAAACAACGATGGCTGTGTGGTATCGCGCTCGAATGAAGCCAAGGAAATTGGTGTGGCTATGGGCGTTCCTTATTTCAAGGTTGCGCATCTGGAAAAACAGAAAGGATTGATCGCGCGCTCTTCCAACTATGCACTTTATGGCGACATGTCAGCGCGAGTGATGAGACTCCTGGGGGACTTTGCACCAGGTCAAGAAGTTTATTCTATCGATGAATGTTTTCTTTCGGTAGCCGGGCTGCCTGACCCCGTGGAAACCGGACGGCAATTGAAGGCGGCGGTCAAACAATCCCTTGGGCTGCCGGTTTGTGTAGGTATTGCGCCAACAAAAACTCTGGCTAAATTAAGCAACAATATCGCCAAGTCCACGTCGAGATTTGGTGGCGTTTTTGATTATTGCACTCTTGCACCCGAGAAGCAGATTCAAGTTTTGAAAGCAATGTCAGCTTCAAAAGTTTGGGGTATTGGACGCAACTTGACTGAAAAATTGCAAAGCCGCGGTATCTATACTGCCTATGATCTCAGAGAAAGCGACGCCGACCAGATGGCAAAGCTTTTCAGTGTCGTAGTGAAGCGAACGATTCTTGAATTGCGCGGTGAAGCATGCATCGGATTGGAGCATGTCGGTGAAGCACGCAAGCAAATTTTGTCTTCTCGATCGTTTGGGCGCAATGTTTTTGATCTGGCAGAGCTAGAGGAAGCGGTGGCACAATATGCGACGCGCGCCTGCGAAAAGCTGAGACGTGATTGCTCAGTGACTTCTGAAGTTCAGGTATCAGTGCGTACCAGCGCATATTCTGAAAACAACTTTTCCGATTCTCAAGTAATTGCACTGCCTTATGCTACAGATGACACAATGCTGCTTGTAAAAACGGCAATTCAAGCGCTTCGTGCCATTTATCAAAAGGGATATTCTTATCAGAAAGCGGCTGTTTCCTTTTCAAAGGTCCAACCGAAAGAAGGCCGGCAGATTTCGCTGTTTGCACCCAGCGGTGCAGAAGAAAAGTCGGAGAAAATGATGAAAGCACTTGATGCAGCGAACACTCGCTGGGGAAGAGGAACTGTTTTTCTGGCTGCTGAAGGAATAGAAAAACCGTGGCAGATGAAAGCCGAATACAAGAGTCCGGCATACACTTCTAATTGGAATGAGATTCCCACTGTGAAAGCCTAAAGACTCGAAATTCTCGACCTTGCTACTGCGAGTTTTTCAGTTTGCCGAGCCGTTCTTCAGTGTTTTTCTTCATCAGTTGCATTTGCTGGGCGCCCAGAGATTTAATATCTGCCGCAACACTGTTGAATTGAGCCAGCTCGGCAGGACTAACTGCAAAGCGTGTCGGACCGGAAGGGCTCGTTTGCCACTTGCCATAATGAGCTTTGTAGAACATCAATTGCTGGCGAATTTTACCAAGCAGTTGTTGTTCTAAATCCAGCGTGCGGAGGTTTGCTGGATCAGGATCGTTGGCAGCACACGCTGCTTCGACCTGTTTACTTTTGGCAGTGAGATCGTCGACCATGGCAATTCGATTATCCAGATCTTCCCTGGATTTCAAGGTCTCGACTTTGGCGCCGCCCAGCGACTTGAATGCTTCGAGTTTGGATCTGTAGGAGGTTACCGACTCTGTCATGGCACGAAGTTTTTTAGCCTCTTCGGGACTTGCAGATGCGGCGATCTTATCGAAACTCTGGGTGACTTTCTTGACTTCATCGGCATTGAGAACTCGGTTTTGATCCAGAGCTTTTTTCTCAACGTTGTATAACGTTTTGGCCTCTTCCTTTACTTTTTGCCTTTCAGTGTCGCCTGTCAAATTTCCGCATCCACCGATCAACATGGATGAGCTCACAATTAGAAAAACCGGAACTGCAGGTTTAGAAAAATGTTTTGACAAGCAAGAGAAAGGGCCAATCATCTGTGTTCACCCATTGAAAACAGCGCAGTAAGCCTCTCACTTTATAAGAATTCTGCGTTTTGCGTATTAATGGAAACACAAGCTTTCCAGCATCAGCGCGATGCTCTCAACAAGCTAATGATCTCTTCGATTTGCTGGCGATGCACGCGCTGATGGGGGGCGGCAAAGCTTAACCACTTTCTGGCATTAAGCGGCCCGAACCAGGGGTGGGGGTAGGTGGCTTGCGGAAATGCATCAATTTTGGCTGAGTTTGCAGTGCGGACAAACTTTTGGGACATTTGGTCAAAATGAGCCAAAAGGTCAGTCGAGTCTACATTAGGATTGGGCTTCATGTCGGCAATTGTCGTTTCAGGCATTTTGGTTTCGCCGTTGGAAAGAGCCAGAATCACGCCTCTCATTGAGGTTCCAACGATGATCAAATGTTCGACCGCCATTGCCACCGACCAGAATCGTGAGTTGTCCTCCATACCGCGCAGCCGTTTAACAAGCCGTTTTTCACAAAATTCGGTCGGGCTCAATCCGCGCGACAGAGACAAAATCATCTCAGACTCTTTTTCGAAGTCCTTAATAGCCTGTTCGTTGCTGACTGTATTGAAACGATGCGGAAAAATGAAATATTTTGCTAAAGCCCATTCATAAAATGGCAATCCTGCACCCGGTTTTCCCAATGCCGGTGCGGCACTTGAATGACTTGTCATTTGTTTTACTCCAGAGCCAGTTTTAGTCGCGTCAATCACTTGGCGCCGATTTCTTTTATGAATCCGTAGACGACGAAATCCGGCGAAGGTGTAAAGTCAATTTGCGGAAATCGCGTGTAGCCTCTGCGTTCGTACATTGCCTTAGCGGTCTGCATCAGTTGTGTGGTGTGCAGTGTAATGTGCTGAAATCCCTTTGCGGCAATCAATTCTTCACATGCAGTGATCAGCTCTTGGCCGATTTTCAGATTTCTGAATTCAGGCAGAACTGCCAACAAACGCATTTCCGGATGTGGGTTTATGACTGTTTGATCGCCGATTTTCCATTCGTATGGAGCACACAAAATTGCGCTTCCAACAATGCGACCATCGTGCTCGGCGACAATTCGCGCCAGAAGCGGTTCAGACAAGATGGTGTTTCGCGTGTCTTCTTCATACTGCTGCCAGTACGTGGGCGCGCGTGATCCTGCAAATTCGCGATAAGAGGCACGAGTGATATCGGCCATCGTTTCTCGCTCATTGTCTTCAGCGGTTCTGATTCTCGTCTTGGTTTTCATTTTTATTCCGAAATTACTGCTTTAATTGCTAACTGTTCTAGGGTGTACTTTGACTACTTGCAAAATGCAAGTACCTTCATTCTAGTTAAGCCACTTGCATATTGCAAGTAGTTGCTAAAATAGAATACATGTCCATTCCGGAAACACCTTCCAGATCTCCTTGCGTCTTCAGTAATGTGCTTGACATTGTGGGCGACCGCTGGACTTTGCTGGTTATTCGAGACCTGATGTTTTTTGGTAAGCACGAGTACAAGGAATTTTTGAACAGTCCTGAATCGATAGCGACCAATATATTAGCTGCCCGCCTGCAAAAGCTGACTCTGGCAGGGATAATTGACGAAATCCCGCATCCCGAAAACAGGTCACGGAAACTCTACTACTTGACCGATAGGGGCAAGGACTTGCTGCCACTCTTGATTGAGATGGCTAAATGGGGTGAAAAACATCTTCCGGAAGTTGAAATCATGCGGCCCCTGTTCGAAGTAATCCGCAGGGATGCCACCGCTTTCCAGAGAAAAATTCTGAAAGACCTGCGCGGCTGGGAAAAAACGTATCTGATTTCTTGAATTCCTGATAAGTCTGAAAACGCTTGCAGATATGAGGTTCTAGGTTTTTAATCTAGAACTACGTACAGGTGGCCGTAATTTCCCCATTTAAAGCGAGCCACCTTATTTATAGAATCTCTACAACCAAGCGTCTAATTTCATAGTCAATCAGCAGTCTCCTTCCCCACTCGGAGACGCGGAGGATCGCAGTTGTCTGGCGAGCAGTTTGTCACAACTGATTTTCGAAAGCTAATGGCAGTGCCGGATGCGCCTGCTGACGCTGCCCAGTCGGAAGTTCATGCAGAAAGACTGTCGGCCGCGGACAAATCGGCGAACACCTCTGCAAATGACGCAAGCAAGCACAATTCCAACAGTTGGTTGACCGAAAACATCCTCGATCCGTTCATTCACGGTACAGGCGTAGTGCAGGTTTACAACACTTTTGCCCCGGAAAGTTGCCAGGCTCATCTTCCGGAATACAAGCAGGCAAAAACCTTTACCGGAGATTGGGCGGTGCAAAGTCTGTCTGGTGCCGCCGGGGCGATTATTCCCTATGTGCTGGCCGGAAAGGCGATGGGCGCAGGGATGCGCGCAACCGGGGTGAAATTAGGTGTGCAAGGCAGCGTAGGCCGCGTCCTGGCCAGCGAAGGAATTGCCCAGATAGCCGGGGCTGGAGTCTATGACTTCATCAAAGCTCCCAATCAAGGTGAAACTAGAGTCGGCAATGCCGTCGGCACGATGGCTGGATTTGCCATATTCGAAGGCGGCAACCGCTGGCTCGGTAAGGCGGTTCCTACTGCAGCCACGACCGGATTGGCGAAAGCCGCTCTCACCGGCGTCGGACGCATTGGAGTGGGCGCCGCCGGCGGGTTGATTACCTATGACGCCTCCAATTTGACCTCCAGCGTGATCACTGGCCAGGCCAACCGCGCCAATAGCGAAGGACGACTGTCGGCCATGGCCAACGGCGGCTTCATCAACTTTGCCCTGCCTGTTGTTCAAAATGGCGTCACCAGAGCCGCCGACCTGGCGATAAACAATCGATTCGGGCGTGGAATTGCCGTCGAACGTTACCTGAAAGACAAAGGGGCAAACGATCCTGAATTCGGCACGCTTTCATTTGAAAACCGCCTGGCTCGCGTGAAAGACGCCAAAGACGGCGAAGGTTCCTATGCTGACGTTAAGAGAAACACCGTCGTATTCAATGCTTCCGATGGCATCGGAAAACTCGCCCATGAGCTGACACACCTTAGACTGGCCAATCAGTACGAACCCGGCTATCGTCTGGTGGCAGAAAATCTGAAGACAGATCCGGCCCTCGCCCAGTCGCAATTCCTGCACATCCGTGCCGAAATGGAATCGCAATCCAGACTAGCGGAACAGCGTGTCCAGCAAAGGGCGACAGGGCAGGCACCGAATGTGGTGACAGATGTAAAAGCCCTGGGCGGTCAAGTGGCGGCCGACGGGAGAACCTACAGCGAAATCTGGAATGACGAGTTCAACCGCTTCAAGCAGGACACCGGCTTCCGACCGATAAGAGAGTATTCCGGTTCGCAAACGGACAATCTCAAACCAGGTGATGCTCAAGAGCAAAAGCCCGTTATTGGCGACAATCAGCAGGGTCGCCTCATTCCCTTTGACAAAGCTGTTCTTGGTGTCCCGGAACCGCTGGGAGCAACAGTTACCGACAAGGGCGTCAATTTTGCCGTTGATTCGTCAGGCGCAACCCGTATGGATCTCCTCCTTTTCGACAGCGCTGATGCTGCAGTGCCGAAAGAAACACTGCCAATGTTCAAGACTGGTGAAGTATGGCATCGACATGTGGACGGACTGAAAGCTGGTGACCTGTATCTGCTCAGACCGGACGGACCTTATACTCCGGCAAAAACTGGCGATCGCTACAATGGCAACAAAGCATTGCTGGATCCATACGGCAAAGCGGTGACAGGTGATATTCATCCGACTGGCAAGGGGGAAGAGCTCGGCTTTGACAATTCAAATCCTGAAGATCCCAATCGCCACCTTCAACCCAGTCAGGTGGAAAATTTCGCGGTCATGCCGAAAAACGTTGTCATAGACAGCAAGGATTTCAACTGGCAAGGCGACAAGCCTCCAGCTATTCCCATGTCCGACAGTGTCATTTATGAACTGAATTTGCGCGGCTTCACCGCATCTGATACCAGTATCGCACCGCAACTGCGCGGCACATATCGCGGGCTGATTGAGAAAATCCCTTATTTGAAAGACCTCGGTATTACGGCTGTGGAATTGATGCCGATTATGAAATTCCACGCCGAAGATTCTACCCGTGTAAACCCTGAAACAGGCGAACCGCTCAAGAACGCCTGGGGCTACAACACCATGGCATATCAAGCACCGGAAGGTCGCTTTGCTGCCGACGGGCAGCTGGGACAGCAAGTCAATGAATTCAAGTCTCTGGTCAAAGCCATGCATGACAACGGATTGGAAGTAGTTCTGGACGTGGTTTTCAATCACACCGCCGAAGGCGGTCCGACTGGTCCGACCTTCAGCTTCAAGGGACTGGACAACAAGCAATACTATCTCTTGCTGCCGAACCGACCGGAGCTTTATTTTGACGCCACTGGATGCGGCAATTCCGTCAATGCTAATAATCCGGTCGTGCAAAAATTCATTCTCGATACACTGCGCTACTGGGTGAAGGATTACCATGTCGACGGCTTCCGCTTTGACCTGGCTACAGTCTTCAATTACGATGCAATCGGCAATTTCAAAGACAAGACGCCGATTATTGAAGCGATCGAAAGCGATCCTGCTTTCGGCAACGTAAAATTCATTGCCGAGCCGTGGGACATCATGAATTATCGCCTCGGTCATTTCTCCGACAAAATGTGGGCTGAATGGAACGGCGACTTCCGCGATCGAGTTCGCAGTTTTGCCAGAGGCGAGTCCGGACAGACAGCCACTCTAGCCGATCGCATCGCCGGTTCACCGGGTTGGTTTGATGAAGCCAAAGGGCGTACATCGATCAATTTTGTCACCGCCCATGATGGTTTTACTTTGAACGATCTTGTCTCCTATAACGAAAAACACAATTGGGCAAACGGTGAAGAAAACCGCGACGGAAACAACGACAATAAGAGCTGGAATTCCGGCTTCGAAGGCGCTCTGGATAAAGCAGATCTGCCCGAATGGCAAAAGACCGAGATTCGTGCCTTGCGCGATAAGCAGATCAAAAATATGATGGCGATTTTGATGCTCTCTCGCGGCACTCCCATGATGTTGTACGGCGATGAGTCTCGCCGCACGCAAAACGGCAACAACAATGCATACAATCAAGATCGTCTCAATATGATGAATTGGCACGAGCTGGAAAAGAACGCCGACATGCATCGCTTTACGAAGATGATGATTGATTTGCGCAAAACCCACCAGATCGGCCGCAGCAAACCGTCTGACATCAGCTGGCATGGAACCGAACCATTCAAGCCAGATTTTTCCGATGGCGCCAGATTTATCGCCTGGCAGACAGCGCCGGTAGCGCCGGGCGCAAAACCGCTATATCAGGCATTCAACTCTTACTGGGAGCCTTTAACCATCAAGTTGCCGCCCGGTAAATGGTCACGACTGGTAGATACCAATCTTCCCAGCGGTCAGGACATAGTGACAAGCGAAAATGCTACTCCGCTCGATCATGAGTATGTCATTCAGCCGAGATCAGGTATCGTATTACAAGGTCAATAAAGTCGCTTTAGAAATTGCCGGATGGCCCATAGTCTGAAAGCAACTGTTCATGAACGGCGGCCCGCTCTTTTTCAGTCGAGCCCGGCATCGGATAGATGAAAATGTACAATTCATCAGTGTTGCCGGCGTGCTTATTCCAGAGATCTTGAAGCTTTTCTTGAACATCCGGAAGATCATGGGCAAGATTTTCCGCATGCCCGAAATAAAGAACGGTATGAGACTTTGGCTTTGATGCGGGGTTTTGTTTGTACGTGACTGCGTAAACCGCTGGTACTGGTGGAGCGGATGACCGATGCAACTCACCTGCAGAAGTGAATTTATAGCGAGGATTTTTACCCCAGGATACAGACATTTTGAGTACCTCCCTTTGAACTCAACCGCAGGCGAAATAAACCCTTCCCGAAAGACAGTTGCAAGTGCTCGAGGAAACAGTTAAAGCGATTGCGAATCAGATCGGAGGCTTGCGCACCTGTCTCTATTATCGCATTATTTAAGCTGATTAGGTTAGAAAACTCCATATAAGCGCCCCAGACCGGACATTGGCGCAATGTTTCAGCAATTCAAGGCGTCCTAAATCAATCCTGTGCTAGAGGGTTTTGGCAATCTGCCCGAATCGACCAGGGGCGGTGTGCCTGGTTGCAAGGCTCGGACTGCGCTGAAGCCGGCGTGCACGCCGCAGGCAAAGGACATCATTACAATTGAAGCAAAGACCAAATTACTAAGATTTCGAACGATTGAGCCAATGTAGTCGGCTAAATGTGATCTGGGCTTGATCCCTGAACAGTCTTCCTGTCGATCGGTCTCTGCCTCAAGATCAGCCAGTTGGTCTGTTTTCCCGTCAGAGACTTGTCCAGCCCCATCGCTTTGACGTTTTTCTCCGAGTCTCGATACCAGCCTTCGTCGTAAGCGCCCATGTCCGTGTAGAGTGCGTCAGTGACGCCTGCACCTCTCAAATCATGACCAAAGGCTGTCAACGTAATGGCTGTTCTACTTTCGAACACAGCTGTCTGACCATCTTTGAATTTGGCAATCGCCCTTCTCTGAAATAGTGTCTTATCTTTGAAATGGGCGGGCTGACCATTTTCGACAATGAGAAACTGCTGGAAAAGCGACGCCTTTTTCTTGACCAGATCGTCCAGGAATTTTGTCGTCAGTTCTTTTCCCTTGTTTGTCGACATCAGCTCAATGGAGCCATTTTGAATGACCGCAGCACCGCCAAAATTATCAGCGACAAAATGCCGATGATGGAGTTTTCCATCGCAAATATAGACGCCATCTACCGAACCCACGTAGCTGGTGAAAGCGCATGGAATGCACAATAAAACCGTGTCATCGGACTGTTTTGGCCTTTTGATATCAAAAGAGGCAGAAAGCGATCCCTGATAAAAGATGGTGTATTCGTTGCCTGAAGAAGCCTTGTGGGACCTGATCTCAAGATCACCGTTTTTTGCCCAGGCTACAGCAACAGATGTTGAAAACACCGCCGCCAGAACTAAAAGCACCCTTTTAATCAACTGTATGCTCCCGTTGGTCCGTAAAGCCAAGTTGTTCGTTGCTGTCAATAATAAAGCAAGTATTCATTAAATACTCCAACCGAACTATACTTACGGCTTGCGGGTGATTAAATTCAGTCGAATTTGATGGTAGTAGCCGTATGACGCCACTTAACGAACATTCAAAGATGCTGCTTTTCCTCTCGGTGCATGGCGAGGAAGAAGGATGTCTGGCCAGTTCGACTTTCGAAAGCGAAGCGAAAAAGATGGACGTGATGTGGACATCGCGTTCGACAAATGACGCCAGCCTGGAGAACCTGCAAGGCAGCGATCTTGTAATTGTATTGCAGAAGCCCGGATTGCCGGTTTCCTTGCAGTCTCTTTGTCCGTCTTGGACTGGAAAATCTGAGATTTGGGACTTGCCGGACACCGCTGACTGCGCAGGAATTATCCAGAAAAATGTGGGCAGTTTGCTGGTGCGGCTGATTCTTCAAGGCGGCAAAAGAGAGCCGGCAGCTGCGGCCCCTGAGGCGAAACAAATCCAAAAAGCAAATGCGGCCCCATCTTCAAAAGATGCAGTGCGCGTAACACGAGAATCAAAAGGACGAGGCGGCAAAACCGTCACGGTAATTTCCGGATTGACTCTGGAAGAGGCTCAATTGCGAGAACTCGCGGCCAGGTTGAAACAATTATGCGGCACCGGTGGAACCATCAAGGACGGCAAGATTGAGATACAAGGCGACCAGTGCGCGCGTATTATGACTGAATTGCAAAACCGAGGCTACAAAGCGAAACGAGCCGGCGGATAGGCATGCTTTCCCGGCTGAACATAACAGCAAAAGGTCTGACACTGGTTTTGCTGCCGGTGGCGTTTCAGATCATATTTGCATTGATTCTAACTTCCATGCTGATGACCTCGATTGCCGCGCTGGAATATTTGCAGCATTCGCTTTCGGCAATGTCTGCTATTTCGAAGCGGTATAGTATGACCCTTGCCCAATCCTGCATTGTCATGGACCGAGACGAAAGAGATGTGGGAAAAAAGCTGCGCGCCCTGGATGCAATAACCAGATCGACAGAATGGGTCGATCAAGCTTCTACGGCTGAAAAACGTTTTCCTGAGCTGGCGCAGGTCGAGTCAGATGCGGCTGATTTCCACGATGCCTTGGTGCAAACATTGGACAAGGTCAAAAAGGTGATTTCAGCACCTGATTTCAATCCGTACAATCGAAAGGAGCTTCTCAGCCTGCCGGAAACTCTGCCGATGTTTATGGAAGCGCAGTCGCTAAACGATAGGCTCTTCGGCATCGAAAGGCAAATGGTTTCGTCACAGCCGCAAGAACTAGAAAAAATAAGACAGAACTTCTTCAGCTGGCTGGTGGCTGCTCTGCTCGGCAGTTGCCTGATCTCGATCTGGCTTGGCAGAGCGTTTTCGCAGGATTTTGTTGTGCGCCTGGCGGCGGTTTCCCAGCAAGCGACAAAAATTCTTGTCGGTGAAACATTGAGAAAACCAGAGACAGGAAGCGATGAGATCTCGCAATTAGAAACAATCCTCTACGACACCAACGCAGCATTGATTGAGACCAGGCGTTGTGAACTGGCTATTTTGGAGAATGCCACTCACATCTTTTGCGCAATCGATCGCAGTCTGAAATTGCAGCGCGTAGTGCTTGATTCTCGAAGGACATGGGGATTTGACGTCGATGAATTGCGGGGACGCGCGCTTTTGTCGCTCTTGTCGCCAGACACAAAGGAAGCTACAAATGTCGCCTTTGTAAAGATTGCCAGTGAAGGAGGTACAGCGCAAATTGAGAACTCATTGCGCTGCAAGGATGGTGTTTTTAGAACCTTTGCCTGGACAGTAAACTGGCAACCGGCGGAAAGCTTATTTTATTGCGTGGTACGTGACGTCACAGAACTTCGTTCTTTGGAAAAACTGAAGCGAAATTTTTTGGACATGGTCAGCAATGATCTGCGCGGGCCGCTTGAAGCAGTCACCGATTGCTTGGAAAACTTGGACGAAGGTCGATTGGGAAAATTGTCTGCCAATGCCAAAACTCGAGTAGGTGTGGCGCGCCGAAACAACAAGAGACTGACCGAACTGATCGGCGAATTACTGGATGTTGAAAAACTCGATCAGGGCAGGGCCAGTCTTCAAATTGAAACTGTCAAAGTGTCCAAACTCTTTTCTGACGCGAAAGAACAACTGACAGATCTGGCTCAAAAATCGTCCATCGAAATTATTGCACCTGAGGGCGATGCTGAAGTTGCTGTAGATGCAGGACGCATTACACAGGTAATCGTCAATTTGCTTTCCAATGCTATCAAGTTTTCTCCAGCCAATTCGCGCATCGAATTCGACGCAAATGTAGTGGGAGAACTAGTAGAAATAGGCATCAAGGATAGCGGACCGGGTATATCAGTTGAACATCAAGGCTTGATTTTCAGCCGATTCCACCAGGTAAAGAGTGGCTCATCAAAAGGTATCAAAGGATCCGGTCTGGGGTTGGCCATCGTCCAGTCTATGGTAGCCGAGCACGGCGGCAGCGTCGGTGTCGAAAGCACAATCGGGCAAGGCAGCCGCTTCTGGATTCGTATCCCCAGGTCGCAAAATAAGGAGGCTGGCTGATGATCGGCAACAGCCTTAAAAATCGAGGCGTCATATTAGTAACGATTCCGATTGTATTTCAAATAATTTTTGTTTTCATGGTTGGTAAGCTTTTGCTGGATGTGCAGCTGGAGCTCGAAGGCAGTGAAAAAATTCGCCAGCTGCACCTGGATATGAATCAGTTTCAGTGGCAATCGATGGGAGAGTTGTTTGTTTTTGGTTCTGGCTCATCGAGGTCAGTCGCCGACCAAAAGCTGCAGGTTGCCACGCAGCGCAATCGACTGACGAAATTTTTTGACGAGAAAATCATCGGTGTGAGCAAAGACTACATTTCTCCCGAGCAAGTTGCTGTGGTGCGCGCTCGAACGGAAGATTTATTGACCGTCTTCAATTGGTCTGCAGAAAAGCTTGCCGTGTCGATGATACCGCTGTCGGATATGCGCAGTAACCGGGATGAAGTTTATCGGCGTATATTCAAGGTGCTTCCGCCTTTTCTCATTGAAATGGACAAGCTCACTGACGCCAATGATGCTGCGGTAAAACATAGCATCGATAAGTCGCATAAAATTACCGATCTGGTTTTCAAAACGGTAGTGCTTTCAGTTCTGATTTCATTGGCAGTAGGCGTGTGTCTAGGGTATTTTTTCATCATCAGTATCAAGCGTCCGGTCATGCACATCGCCGACAACAGCAAACGACTGTCGAAAGGAGAGCCCTTGCTGCCGACCTTGACCGGCGGCGCCGAATTTGACTCGATTGATTTGCTCTTGCATGAAATATCCGCCGCCGTCAAAAGCGCACAAAAAGAAGAGCAAGCACTGATAGAAAATGCTGCTGACGTGGTCTGTTTTCTGGATGTCGACGGCATTATCTTGGACATCAATGCTTCAGCAGAGCGAATTCTTGGCTTGAGAAAAAATGAATTAGTAGGCGTAAAGCTGAACGAATTGGTGGTCGCCGAGGAGTCTTTGCTTGCCGATGAGCATATTCGCAAGGCGATTCTTTCTACTGAAGTTTATACATTCAAGCTTAAATTAAGGCGCGGCCAAGACAGTGTAATAGAAACCATTTGGTCGTGTTTCCTGGCGCCGACGCAGGAGAGGCTGTTTTGCGTAGTGCGTGATGTCACAGAAGAGGAAGAGCTGGCACGAATGAAGCAAGATTTTGTCGACATGATCAGCCATGATTTGCGCAGCCCCCTTACTTCGATGGGAATTACATTCGAAATCATCGGAGCCGGAGAGAATAGCTTATCTGCCGCGATAGTGAAAGAGGTGGAAAGAGGCAAAGAAAACATCGCGGCATTGATCAGCTTTATCAATGATTTACTTGAGTTTCAAAAGCTCTACGAAGGCCGAGTACAACTGAATTTACGCAATAGAAGCTCTCTAGAGACAATTTTGAGCGCCTCTGATTCGCTTGAAAAACAAGCAAATCAGAAGGAAATTGTTTTTGACTTGCCCGAGTCCGATTTCTTGATTGAATGCGACAAGCAAAACGTTGTTCAGGCTCTCGTCAATTTATTGGGTTTTGCCATCCAGGCAAGCCCCTATGAAGGTACGGTGACCGTAACCACTGAGAAGGCTCAACAGTTCATCAGATTCGCAGTCATTTTTGGCGGAGAGCCGATTGACACCGAAATGCAAAGCAAAATGTTCGAACCTTATGCGCAGCTATCCGGCACTTTGCGTCATGGACCCGGCTTGCGGATGGCAATCTCTAAGATGATAGTGGCGCTGCATGGAGGCGAAATCGGTGTTGTCTCAGAGCCGGATCCAAGCAACAGCAAAGTATCGACTCGATTTTGGTTTACGCTCCCAGCTACGCCGAGCGACCCTTCCTTAATAGAGAAAGGCGTTAGGCTACCGGGCTGATAATTGCCGGAGGCGAGAGCCTAGCAGGCAACCAGATTGAGGGTTTCGGTACTCTGAGGCGATAGAATGCCGCCCGGCGGTATTTTTGCCCGGTTTTCCGGCCCAGACAGGGCTCAAGGCTGAAGACTGGCACAGGCGCGTAATTTACGGTTTTCAAGATTCTTTAAAAGTCTCAGCCATAGAATGTGACCATCCCACCGTTACTAAACCGCCTTTGGCGCTTCTAATTAAGAGGTCCCCCCCATGAACCCTTTTGATGCTTCTACGCAATCTTTCGACAATACACTCAAATTGACTTCATCACATGGCAGCGATCCGATTGGTGATTTCATCCGCGACGAAATACACAATGCAACTCACGACTACATAAAGCACGCCGTTTCACAAAACTTCGTCGACGATCTCGTCAAACATAACTTGATCGATTCGACGACAGGAAAGGCGATTTTGCCGGTTGTTGAGTTCGTCTATGACAAACTCGATCCCTGCCACACTTAATTCTCTTTTCCCCTTGCAGTCAATAAGCCGAACGACTCAGTGGCTAGCTGTGTTGGGCGACCATCTGGTCCAACGGTGAAGGTTACTTCTTCCGGAAGTGAGATTCGTCCGGGCGGCCAGGCAAGCAGGAAAGTGTTATAGCCAACTGGTGACAGCGAGCCCGATACTTTTGCCGGACCGGCTTGCCATCTCAACTGTTCTCCATCCACTGAAATTTTGATTGCACCGTACAATTTGTTTTCGTACTCATCTGTGTATGAACTCAAAGGCAGGGAAGTGGGAGAAGTCGGCTTTGCCAGTGGTTTTTGAGTGAATGTTCTAATCACCATCTGATTGGCTGCGCTGATTTCCGCTTGCAGGTCTCTGCCTGCCGGAGCGACCATCTTATCGAGCAGGTAGGCTCTTATCGCTTCAGGAAGCACGGTCAAATTCTGATTTGCCATTACGGCAACGCCGAATTTCTTATCCGGGCAAAGCACCACCACCGAGCGCATGCCGGCGCGGGCTCCGCCCTTTTCGATAATCTCGTGTCCTTTATAGTGATAGACAGCCCAGCCTGGGCTGAAGCTCAGACCGGAATGCTCGTCGATTGGTGCCATCTCAGCAAATGAAGGCTCATCGACCATGGCCGGTGTGTGCATTTCTTTTATACTTTCCGCCGAAATGATCTGACGTCCGTCAATTTTGCCTTCATTGAGCTGCATTCTCATCCACTGGGCCATGTCTTTTGCCGTAGAGTTCAAACAGCCGGCCGGCCCAAAGGTGTCGCTGCCGTCCCAGCCAATCACCTTTGAGCCGCCGTCCGGCAACGGCATATGGGCGTCAGCGACATTACCAGCGGTATCACGATCTTTGCTTGTTACTCCGGAACGCGTCATTCCCAGGGGGGCGAAGATTTCCTTTTTGATCAGATTTTCGTACGTATCGCCACCCAACCGTGCAGCCAACATTCCGGCACACACGAATCCGGGATTGGAATAGTTCGCTTTTTCCCTGAAGCTGCAAGACGGCTCTATATATTTGAATCTTCGGAAGCTTTCTTCGCGAGTAAAGCCCAAAGCCTCGAGATTGTCACCTGTGAAAGCAGGCAATCCGGTTCTGTGGGCCAGCAAATCCTTTGGTGTGGTATTGCGCGTGGCATATTCGTCTTTGATAACAAATTCCGGCATATAGTCAATCACTCGGTCGTTCCAGTCGATCTTGCCTCTGTCTACCATGATCGCTATCAGTGCTGCGGTAAACGGCTTCGAATTGGATGCCAGCATAAAAAGCGTGTTGACGTCGACCTTGGCAGGTTTGTCCACGCTCAGAACTCCATATCCGCGAGCGTCAATAACATCGCCGTCCACGATCGCTAAAGCGGCGCCAGGAACGTTGTATTTTTTCATCGAGTCATTGACAAATGCGTCCAGTCCCTGAGGAATTTCTGCAAGAACCGGCGGCGCGTATCCATGTAGAAGCGCTATTAGAGCGGCAATTTTGAAAACAGATTGTCTGGCTCGTAATGAATGCATATTGGGCTCTCGGGGCCTTCATATAAAGGTGAAACAGGGGTTCCATTCTATGCCCTCCGCAACCTTAAATCAGTGTGGATCAGTGCAACTCGCCAGGGGCTGGGGTTTGAAGATTTAATCTTGGAAATTGAACTTTAAGGGCGGTTTGAACGTACTAGAAAATAGGGGACGATCACGCGTCCAGAAACCAGCAAAAAGCCCAAATTCTCGCTTTCGAGAATGGGCTTACGCTTGGTGCCATTAACCTGACGATGCAGCTGAAGAACTAGTTAGCCAAGAAGTACTCCCAATCGAGACTGCACAATGAATCTTCTCACCCTCAACGCAACAGCAAATGGGCGTACCGCCTATTCGGCACCACTTACTTATCTTGCCATTTTGAGTGCTTGTTCCTTGATAGGGGGACTGATTGGCTGCCTATTTTTTGACAAGTATCAAGCCGAGCATCAAGCGTGGATAACGCTGGCGAAATTTGGCGCTTCGCTGTGCACATATGCGGTGACAATGCAGTGGATGATGCCCTACATTCGGCGCCATCCGAGCCTTGTTCTGCGTTCAGCCCTGGCGGCGGCGGCTGGTGCGATGGCGGTTTTATTTTTTCTGTTTTTGCATGCGTTTTTCCTCTCTCTTTTGCCGACCTGGCAGTCGCAGTTTTCTATTTTCACCAGCCTGGCCAGAGTGGCGATTATTCCGCCCACACTCTTTATCATTGTGGCCTTTAAAGCAGTTTTGAGCGACAACAATTCGCCTACAGCCCTGCGGCGAGGCTTGCTCTGGGCAACAGGACTGGCAATCCTTGGATGCGTTCCGGCTGTTTTAATGCTTATGCCTGATTTGATGCATGCAAGTGCGCTCAATGTATTAGCGGCAAAACACGCTCACGAAGCGCTGAAACTGTCACATTTCACAGGATTGCACGCTCTTCAGATCATGCCTATCTGCTGTTGGTTGGTGTCTATGAAAGGCGCTTCGCTCAGCCGCCAACTGGAAGTAATTGATTCGGCCGGAGCGATGATCTTATCGCTCATCGTCTTGCTAGCAATTAAGGGCATTCTCAATGAGGCAATCGTGGCGCCCGGTATTTTGACTTCGATGATAGTAGCGGTGGTCACTCTTACGCTCTGCAAACTGTTCATGGTTTTCTATGGACCACCCTTGCCGCGCAAGACCTAGTTCTGTAGCGCGTTCTGGTCAGGACCTCTTGGTTGCACTTTCTTGCAGCCGCTTGACCAGTGCGCTTTCAATCTTTTGCGGACTGACATTCAGTTTGGTGAGCAGCTCATATGCCCCCGTCTTCTGTCGTTGAACGATAGCCAGCAGCAAATGTTCTGCGGTAACAGAGCTGCTGTTATATTGACCGGCCAGTGCATTGGCGTTTCTAAACAGGTCGCTTGTTGACGCTCCCGACGCATGCCCGGGTGGAGCTGGTTTGTTGGGATTCGACTTTCCCTTGATTGCCGTCAACTCCGCTATTGCAGCAGCCGGCAGGAATCCTTCGTCGGCAAGTATCTTAGCCGCTTGCGAATTGGGCAATTCTGCCAGAGCAATGAGCAGATGTTCTGTGCCATAGCGCTCGTGGTCCAGCGGACGCAATTCCTCATGTTCAAGCACTATTTCTTTGAGCTGGTTGAGAGTTTCCGAGAATTTCTTTCTGGACATGAGTGGTGCCTTTGTCTGCCAGGGCAATTGCCGCACCCTGCCGCTTGATATCCGGTGATGAAGCAAGTATAGAGCGGATATAATGACACAATTCCACGGTTTTGAGACTGTCTGATGCCCCAAGATGAAAACAGGCAATACGACGGCGCCCGCTTTTATCCGGCGGCGTTCTTAAGGCAGTCATTCGAGCTTGGCAAGACGGTCGCCAGTGACGATGGTTTTAACCAGATTTTTAACCGCTTTGTTTTAGCGGTGGTGGCCGACCCGTCGCAGCTTATTCATTTTCGCGCCGTTTTAGTTCAAGATGTAGCGCGAGTCTGTCCGCATAATTTACCGATGGTGAGCCAGATCACCTGGTGTGCCCTCAGCCTATGCACTGATAAATACTTTGACGATTCAGCTCGTATTTTAGGCTGGACGGAGGAGGAAATGAATGGACTCAAATCCAAATGGTATGAGTTTACCGCCATTGCTTTTGTGCCCAGCGCCAACCCAAATAAGTTGGGAACATCAGCACTCAAGGACTGGAGCTTTGATTTTTTGACTTTGCACAAATTCAATAGAGGTGTGTCGCTCTCGCAGCGAGATCAAGTAATTATGGCCCTGGTCAAACAAGCTTTAGCTGGCGCGCCCTGGCAAACAATCAATGCCGAAGTAATGAGTAAGCTGAACATCACAGAAGCCGAAGTTGAAGCGGAGCTTGAGAGGCTGAAGAAGTCTGCAACTTAACTAAGGATAAAATTACACATTGAAAGGAAGTGAACGAGAATTCGCTCACTTCCTTTCTTGATTAATGAGAGCCTGTCTCAGGATTTGGAAGCGCCAGTTTGAACCGTGACTTCGTCGCCTTTTTTAGCTTTGCGCAGTTGCTTGACTCTTTCTGCTAGACGTTTTCCGTACTCCGCATCAGCCTTTTCAAAGTGACCGATACTTCTTTCGATGATGTCGTCGCGGGTGACGGCTGACAAGCCGCCGGCGATATTTTCAATCAAGCGCTTTTTCTCGTCTTCGCTCATGAGGCGATATAGATCGCCAGCCTGAACAAAATCATTGTCTTCCTTGTGAAGGGGTGCCTTCTGTTCGCCCGTATGGCCGTGCACTTCAATTGGTTTGGATTGCGGCTCGTTTGTTTGCATCGGCCCGTCAAAACTGTTGGGCTCATAATTTTTGGTTTTGCCACCATTTTCATTGATTCGCATGGCACCATCGCGTGCATACGCGCAAGCATGTGTCGCCTTCGGTGAATTGACAGGGATGCAGGCGTGATTGACACCAAGCCTGTAGCGCTGGGTATCACCATATGCAAACAACCTGCCTTGCAGCATTTTGTCGGGCGATGGTCCGATGCCGGGCACGAAGTTGGCTGGATTGAAAGCCGCTTGTTCGACTTCGGCGAAGTAATTTTCCGGATTGCGATTGAGAGTCATCTTGCCGATCTCTTGGCGCGGATAATCCTTTTGTGACCAAACTTTAGTCAGATCAAACGGATTGAATCTGTATTTTTCAGCATCGGCAAGCGGCATGATTTGGATGGAAACCGTCCAGGTCGGATAATCTCCTTTTTCAATCGCTTGCAACAGATCAAGTTGGTGATGATTGGGATTTTCACCGGCGATTTTTTGCGCTTCTTCAGTGGTCAGGCACTTGATGCCTTGATCCGTCTTGAAGTGGTACTTAACCCAGAATGCTTCTCCCTGGGCATTCATCCACTGGAAGGTATGGGAACCAAAACCGTCCATGTGTCTGTAGCTGTGAGGAATGCCGCGATCGCCGAACAGCCAGGTGAATTGATGGGTTGCTTCTGGTGAGTGTGAGAAGAAGTCCCAGGCATTGTCCGGTTCTTGCACGTGAGTATAGGGATCGCGTTTTTGCGAATGAATGAAGTCGGGAAATTTCAAAGGATCGCGCAGAAAGAAAATCGGTGTGTTATTGCCGACTAGATCGTAGTTTCCTTCCTCAGTATAAAACTTGATAGCAAAGCCCCGTGGATCGCGCACAGTGTCTGCAGAACCTGATTCCAGAGCGACTGTGGAGAAACGTATGAAGAGTTCGGTCTTTTTGCCTACGGTGTCGAGAAATTTGGCTTTTGTCCACTTGGTGACGTCTTTAGTGACCTCGAAGTGACCGTGGGCTCCCGAGCCTCTGGCATGAACTACACGCTCCGGGATACGCTCACGGTCGAAGGCGGCTAGCTTGTCAATCAGATGATGATCCTGCAATAGCACCGGTCCCGAGGCGCCAGCAGTCTGTGAATTCTGGTTGTCGTACACAGGAGTTCCTGTTGACGTGGTCAACGTTTTCTTATTCTTCTCGCTCACGGCAAGTTCCTCACAGATTTTGAAAGAGTGAGACTCCGATTCTGGTGCTCGAACGGCTCCCTGACAGGGGAGACGCACTCGCAGACCTGGGCACCTTCATACCGCGCCAGTTGTGAACAACGGGTGAACCGGAGTCTTTGAATCCGACAAGTTTAGCAAAGTATGGACTTCAATTGGGCTGCTCTTCTGCTTCTGTCAGTGTTCACCCGCTGTTCACCAGGTTTTACGAAGATCCAGACTGGAGCTACTGTGACAGGTGTCGGCTGTAAAGATGTTGAATTTAGACCTTCTACTTCTAATGGTAAATGCTGCCGCAACCTTATTTATGACCGGGCTTATTTGGTTTGTTCAAATCGTTCATTATCCTTTGTTCGATTCTGTGGGCGTGAGCGAGTTTCTTAAGTACGGAATTCGGCATCGCAGTCTGACGACCCTGGTGGTGGCCGGACCAATGATTATTGAGATTACAACCGCACTATTTTTAGCATTGACCTGGAAGCGAGCTTATGAGGGTCTGATCTGGCTGGGATTCTTTTTAGTAGTGGGTATCTGGATTTCTACATTGCTTTGCTCAATTCCTTGTCACGAAAAGCTTTGCACCGGCGGATATTCACTTGAAACACATAGATGGCTTATGAACAGCAATTGGGTCCGCACGCTACTTTGGACAGCCAGAGCGCTCATTCTCTTGTTCATCATCTATAAGCAAATAACTATTTCGGAGTGACGAATTCTTTGCGAAATACAAATATCTTTCAAGGGAGCGTTCAGAGTTTTTTTGCAAAAACCTGTTTGAGGAATTCCAAGACATCTGCACCCCAGATGTCTTCTCCCCTCATTGCAAAACCAGCATGTCCATCGTTTTCTGTGGTGCCGAAAGCAGGGTACAGTTTAGCGTCGTTGGGCGGACCTTTTGCCTTGATCACCGGGCCCAGTACCTGGCTCGGTCCGACACTGTAATCGTTTTGCGCCTGCAGCAAGAATATAGGGATGCTGGCATCTCTAACGGCTCTAAGAAGGCGTTTACGAAGTCTAAGATTGGCCCAGGACATCGCTCCCGGTGCAAAACAAACGGCACCACGCAGACCCAATCCACGCTCGGCCGTCAGCAACGTCTGGATGCCGCCATAGGAATATCCAGTCACAACCAACCTTTTCGCGTCTGCATCAGAACGGGTTTTTATATAGCGAATAGCTGCTTGCACGTCCAGGTTCCAAAATTCATGCAGCGCGATCAGATCGTGACGGGCGTTCAATTCTTGCTCTTGGGCAAGCATGGTCCCTGTATAGCCTGGAGAATCGACGTGCCCATGCCGCGAAGGGAAGAAAATCATGTAGCCGTGACTGGTATAAAGTTTTGCCAGTGGCTCGTGTTTCTTCATCATTTTCGTTTCATTGCCGAACGGTGTGCCTGGCACAAACGATCCATGGTTCCAAATCAGTGCGGGAAAAGGTCCTTTCCCCTGCGGTTTCCAGATGTCTCCTACGAGCATCTGTCCGTCGTCTCCTTTAAAGGTAATGCGTTCGGGTTGCAGTTGCTCTTCCTGGCTGAGCACAGGTGGAGCAAGCAGAGTCGCTGTTAGAGCCAGAATCTGGGCGAGCAGCAAAATCCTCATGACTTAGTCTATTCCCTCTAATGCACCAGGTACACAGAGCGTCAGTAAGCTCTTGGCCAGCTTTCCTGTTTTGCCTGATGTGCTCAGCGCGGACAAATACTCGGCAGTTTTAGGATTGGTAATTTTGCCTAGATTGGCTATGAGCAATTCATTGTATGTATCAAGGATTGCCCACAATTCTTTATGGGTTTCTGCATGTTCACCTTGCAGCGTAAATTCCAATATTTGCAGCACAGCTTGCGCATGAAGCGGGCTGACTCTAGCGATTTCACCAAGAGAGTGAGCCAGACGCTTGGGCTTGCCGTCAGAGCTGTGCAGCAATTTGGAAACTGCCAGTCCAAGCACATTTGGCTCCAGTCTTTGCTCAGTAATCGCAAGAACTAGAGCATCGATGTTCACGCCTGAAAGCTCGGGATCGCCAAGCATCAGTCCAGCGGCTGCCAGCTTATTTGCATTGTGCACGATGGGGGCGCCTGATTCGCAAAGTACTTCAAGAAAGCCTCGAACACTGCGGCTCGGTACGTCCATATAGTTTATGCAAACTGTTGCGCAGCGGGTGCCTAATTCCAGAAAATTTTCTCTCAGTCCGGGAAAGCTGATTGCGTACCAGCGAATAATGTCCACGTCATAAAAGCGAATGAAAGTAGCATCGTTTCTGGTTTTCCATTTCCTTTTCTCCAGCTCGAAGGCAGCGGCAGAACTGGCGATGAAGCTGAGCAGATCGCTTTCATCTTTGGGATAGGACATAGTAAACACTGAAGGATTGAGGAATTCCTCTTGATCATCAATTCCATTATACAGCCGCTTTTTGACATTTGCTGCCATGCAGAAGGGGACCTGTAGAGCTCTATCAATATTCTTGGCTTCGAGTATTTTCTTGCATTCTTGCTCCGGCAGACGATGAAGACAAAAGGCGAGGTCGTAATCATCGACCGGCACCTGCGCATCTTTCCAGATTTTGCAGCGTTCAATTAAACTTTCGGCCGTCAGCCAGCCGCTCGGATGTTCAGGTAAAGCCAAGGTCGGCAGAAAAATGCCCTCTTCAAGCCTGCTCAATGTGTGACGCATGCGATTGAAAAGCAAGAGTTCTATCGGCAGCTTCCAACGGGGATCTGCGCCAAGCTTGCTCTCGTCATGAGTGAGCCAGGCTGTAAGGGATTTCATATAGATTTGATGACACAAAGACTTCCAGCGACGGTCTTCAATCAATTTTTCCGCTCGCTTGAGCAATGGTTTTGAGAGCGCATTGAAATCCGCCCTTGATGTCGTATCGATTCGAGAGATGCCATCAAAAACTCTCTCGATTTCCAGCACCTCTGCGTGATTTTCCAGGCAGAGAGCGGCCCGATCGATCAATTCATCGATGTCGGCGATCGGCTCAACTGTCTGCGCGCAGGCAAACGGCCATCCAGGCAAAGAATGGTTTGTCCTGCGGTACTGAGCTGCAGCAATATCAAAATCCTTTTTTATTTTCGGGGCGTCTGCAAAAGCCGACACGTTCGATTCACGGCTGGAGCCTGCTTGTTTGACTGGTTTTAGAAATTTCTCTAATCGCTTCGAAACACTTGGTGCCACAGTATCGGCGCGGGCGGATATTTTGTCCTTGACGGCAATGTTTTCTCCTGCGTGGGACTTTTCGAGAAAGTCCAGCACTTTCTCTTGCACATCGGCGGATTCGTGCTGTAAGGCTTCTACTGCCATCAGTTGCGCTTCCAATGCAAAAGCGCTGTCGCGTTTGACTGCCTTTTGAAGAATACTTATGGCGCCGGTGACTGTTGCTTTGCTTTCAGAAAGGAGTGCCGGCGGCAAATGAGTTTTTATAGATGAAACAGGAATTGGATGTTTTTGATCGATAGTTTGCCAGGCTTTGAGCGCAAATGAAACTGTGGGGCCGATCGGGCTGCCCAGCAATTTTCCATATTCCTCAAGCAGTTCAACCCGTTCTTCAATTGTGGGATTGAGCGATTCGTGAAAACGCGAAAACCAGCCGGCGCGAAATTGGATAAAAGGACGACCGAGTGCTGAAAGACTTTCAGATAATAGTCTTTGTCTGGGCAAATGCCCGTCCTTGGACAATTCGACTAATGTGTCTGCCCATTTATTGCCGCGCCCTGCATACTTATCTACAGCTGCCAGGTTGTTCTCCTGCGTTCCCTCGACTTCGAAGAAACGCCAGAGCCCTGTTTTTAGCACATCATCGTTTTTCAACAGCCATTCATACAGGGATTCAGCAATGGTTCCCGAGCAACCAATAAGTGCAATTGTATAAACCTCTGCATCGCACGGTGGTATCAGATTCTCTTTTATCATCCTGCGAACTTCATATATATTTCTCAGGCTGGCGTTCAAGAATGCTTCCGCCAAACATTCCAGGCTGGGCGGCTTGATCTTCCATAGGATAAGTCGGTTAAGTTCCTTGATTGCCATCCAATTAAATGACAGAGACTCGATTTCCTCTTTTGACGCGGTGCAAAAGACTGCTGTAGTTACAGAACCTAAGATATGCTCTGGAGTTTCATACCCAAAACTTTTGTCACTGCGCATTTTAATGCCGCCTTTGACCGCGCGACGATAAAGTTTGATGGCCGTCGGCGCCAGGCTGCGGCGCTCTTCCGGCGTGCACTCAAGCAAGAATTTATGCAAGTCGCAATTATCTGTTTTGTTCGTAAGTGCTTCCAGGGTTTCCGTTGCCGCTGTGTTATTCACGTTTATTCTTGCCTCTTGTTACTTAGACTGAATTAGAATGAATTGAAATCAATTGGCACCAGATACTAATTCTGTTTAGATAGATGATTCTCCATCTGCAAAAATCTTTGCTGCCAGTATATGTTTGCATGGCCCGCGATTTCCCTGATATTTTGCATACCAGGGGCACGTGCAGGTTTCCTTCTCAGCATCGGCGCGAACACGATGTTTCACATCAGTACCCTGCACTTCCGCTTCCATTTGTTCATTTTTACGGGAAAGGATCTTTACGCCCTTGCCTTCGAGAATTTTTCGAGCAGATTTCAGACGTGGACTTAAATCTTCCACTGCTTCCAGGTTAAACGGCAATTCTCTATGAAAGAAAGACTTGCCGGTCAAATCGTATCCGACCAAACCGCGCGAGCCCAGAACGCTGAGCGTTTGCCTCACTTGAGACGAACTGGCATCACAATCGCAAGACATTTTTTCGAGACTGATTATTGATTGCCATTTCAAAGAGGCGCGGATCTTTCCAGTCAGCGCTTGATCGGCTGAGGTAATATCAGAAAGGATTTGACCTTCTCCTGAAAAACCACGGCTTGACTCGGCAGTTATCGTCAAGCAAAAGGTGATGCCGCCTGAGCGCAGATGCCATTCCGAAGCTTCACCTTTACTCTGTACATAGATAATCAATTCGTCTGCCAGTGGAGCCAGATCGCGAAGCAAGTTCAGTCGTTCTAAACCTCCCACTCGGACGGCTGTCTGGGTGGGCGTCTGAGTCAGTCGCAAGCCTTTGCCGGCAGAGACCACCCAGAAAACAGATCTACTATGAGCATTGGCCGGCAGCGAACGTAAGAACTTTATCGTTTCTGATTTGCTCAGTCGAAACGCCTCTTCCATTTGCGACTGATAAGCCTGAACTTCGGCAAATCCCTTCAACCAGCGAATCGGCAATTTCACCTTTTTCTCGATGACGCTCTCAAAGTTGTGTTTGAGGGCAATCTGGTCCATACCTACAGAGAGGGCCAGGCGATCTTGATCTCTAACGCTAACCAGGGCAGCACGCATATCGGTATTAAAATCGACATTGGTTGTGCCGTTGGCAATCACCTTTCCATCATAGGCATCAGGCGTGATATCGACGCGAGCATATGCACTGCAACAGGCGCTAAACCCCTCAAATCTGAGCATACCACCGCCGCTGGTGACGACCGGATCGCGCTCCAGAATCATACGTTTGATCATGGCCGGCGGGAAATAGAATCGCGTGGACACTACTCTGGAAAGCGCATAGAGCATTAATGCAGATGTTCTAGGCGCAAGCAAACGACCCTCGAAAAAATACGGGAAGGCACCTTCATGAGAAGACGCCGCCAGTTGCAGACGCTCCGAAGACGAATTCAACGTCGAGTTGAACGGATATAGAAAGGAGTGTGCAATTGCGGATTCAGCCATTTTATTTCTGCAGATGACGACTGAGCATCATTGCGACAAACCATGAGACCCAAGAGGTTAGGAGGTTCGAGCAAAGCGCCTTGCAGTATAGCAAATAGATCTACTCTCAACCGTCACGCCAATTCCACGAAAATTCCACGAGCCTTCCACAAGCCTGACACGAGCCGTACACGACTTTGCCACGGCATTGCGGCATAATCGCAGCATTCCCACTCCAGTTTTCACCCATCGATCACCGGCTCCCGGTGACGGACTTCTGGTGCTGAAAACCTTTTACTAAGAGGTCATTGCAATGGCTAACGAGACAATGAAACCTGCAGAAGTAGTTAAAACAATGGAGCAAAACGCCGAGCATGGCGTCAGCAACCTCTGTGAATGGAATAAGATGTCTCCCCAAGATCAAAAGTCCATTTTCGCTGCCTATAGAGATGATAAAAGCCATCTTCCCGATCTCCAATTCACATTCGATCAAGACGGTCCTCACCTCAAAGAGAAGCCAGGTCTGGTCTGCGAAGCCGGCCAAAAGCAGCCCGAAGCTCAAGCTAAAGAAACAGTAGATGGCTTGAGAAAGAACGCGGGCAAGCCAGCCGAGACGATTGCTGCTGTTAATAAGATTCAACCCGAAGAACAACGTCAGCTTGTCCTTAAAGAGATGTCTGAAAACAGATTCCCGGGCGTCGTGATTGAGAAGCATCGCAACGGCAATGGCATAGAATATTCCATCACTGAAGACCGCTCGCAGACGACTGCCAAGGCTTTAGAGTACAAGGCCAGCGGTCATGAGGTCTGGGACAAGCCCCTGGCTTCTACAGAGGCAGAAAAGCAAGCGGCAGCCAAAGAGAAGGCCCATGGGATAGTGGACACTGCCCAGGAGACATTTGCCAAGCCCTGGCTGCCTTTGCCGGAAAACAAGCGATTAGAAGCCAGTGCCGACCTGGCTGAAGGTGCGCTGCATAAGAAGATAGCCGACCTGCGTGGCGACCCGAATCGCGACAAAGTACTGGCAGAACTCGAAAAGCAAGGCGCCAAGATCACCAGAGACGAGCAAGGCAGACCGGTAGAAATCACTTTCACCAGGCAGCTCGATGGCAGTGATCCAATCGGATCGGTTGCTGATAAGTTCGTGGGCAATAAGGTCACTATCCCCCTGGACAAGTCCTATGAAGAGATGAAGGCTGAGGCTAAAGAGAGGTTCTACGCCGGTGCACACGCCCTTCAGGGCTTCGGAATGATAGCGGGCAAAGCCGCCGAGCGCGAAGCCGCCAAAGATACCAGCACGAAATACTGGTTTGAGCGCTAATTCCGGCGCCTGTGGGCGGGCAGGCAGTAATATTAACTTGCGTTAATATAGCTGCTGTGTACACGAAAACGTTATTGACTTCCGGTTGGGAAAATCCGATAGTGTGACCAGCAAGGCGATGCGATGGTTCACAAAGCAAATGCCTAAGGACACCATCACCGGAAACCCTTTTTAATTTCTGGATCGAATTGCCGGCGCCGAAAAAATTCGCCGCGTCTTATTTACTAAAACAATCCAGCGGTCAAACCGTTCTTCAATAGAGCTTGCGCAAGCATGCCTTGAAGCCGCCGCAATTATCACTTCCACGCAAGAGGGGAGCGTCTCATGCTTCACCATGTTATGTCCAAAATGATGAAAGATGACGTCAGTCGTTTGCAAAGATACAAGAGACTCTCTGCAAGTTCTTATGCTGGTCCCAACAGACGTTTGAGCACGCTGGTTCCTCCACCGAAGCAATCCGATGACGAAAACAAAATGCCAGCACGTCATTTGATGCAGCGCGAATTCATGCTCGGTCTCGGCGCTCACGAACGCACTTGCTGCCTGCATATCTCCTCGCAATGGCGCCGTTCTCGCGCTTCGGTTCTGGTTCTGCGCGGCAAAGCAATCGGTTGCATCTATACCCGCAAAGACCTCGACTGCCCGGTTTTCGGTGAAGAAGCATACTCTCTGGCATTAGCCGATCTCGGCGACGTAGACACACTGGTGAGCGCCTACGAAATCGATGAGAAGGTTGCGCTTGCTTCAGCAGCTATCTTTTCCAGACATACAATCGCCGAAGAGCCGCTCATGGAGCTTCGCTCTCCAATAATGGAATACAAGAAATTTCTCGATATCGATGCCAGTGGATGCATTTTCTTGAATGACGCTGAAAATCAAACCGTGTGCAGAGTCTATGTATTGGAAGGTCTGGTAGTTGGGATTTATGCCAACGCTCAAGGCTGGCTCGAAACAGACATCAACCTGGTTGAAGACATGGTTGATAAGGACTCGACATTGACTTGCGAATCCTTCCTTATGAAAGTGGCCGACGTCTCGGAAATCTACGACGATGCATTTGCACTGTCGGCAGAAGGAAATTCACTGGTGATTTTTGACCGCAATCTCAGAAAGTCCGGCGAGAAAGTGAATTTGTTTGAAAACTACGTCAGCTCGCTCAAGCGTCACACCGGCTTGCTGGCAGACAAAACTCAATTTGTTGACGAACAACAAAATAAAATCGAACAGGTAACTGCTTTTGCCAATCGTACAGCCGCAATCAAACATGCCCACTCAGTGCATCCTTTGGTTTAATTCCGTAGCCGGCGTGTTGCACGCGCCTTCAAAAATTGCCGCAGGCAATGCGGCATCTACAAAGAAAAGCACTGAACCGCAATGTGGCGTCGCGGTTCAGTGCTTTTCTTCAGTTGGATGCTTTGATGGATCGATCTTTTCTAAGGCCGGATCGTCATTGTGAAAGGCAAAAATGGGCGTTAATGTTTTGCCGTCGATTTTGATTTCGGTCTTGAGCAAATAATCTTCATGATGTTTGAGGGTGGCGGTCGCTTCAAAAGCATGTGTTGAATCTTGCAGATGGAACTTCGTCTCTGCCTCAGTGCCGTCATGTTCAACCAATTTTGCTGCCACCAGAGCATTGTCGACTGGCGAACCGTTTTTTTCGATTGTGAGTTGCAGCAGTGTTTCAGAATTAGGCCTGTGCTCTGGAAACATATGAAACTTATACGGGGCTTGATTGACCTCTAAGATATTCTCTCTTTCCGGTTCTTTGCCGTACCTTTCTACTTCGCTGCAAGACACGCTCGCGCAACAAGTTGCTGCAATCAGCGTATAGAGCAGGATATTGATTTTCCGATTGGTGATAGTCACTGCAACTCTCTTCGATTCTGAACTTTGCTGTGATTATATGCTCGAATCGGTTTTCCCCCTAAAAATCGCTCGAATCGCAGTTGATGAATCTTAGAGATGAGAAGATACTCTTGGGGTTTGAATGTTTAACTTATTTTCGTTGAAAAGCGTAATTTCGAAGAAAACGCCAATATCGGCAGCTGTCACGAGCGGGCATTTGCATTCGGCGCTATATGCAGCCACGAGTCTGACCGTGATACTGGCGCAATTGCACCTGGCGCCCGCCTACGCCAGTCCTGTTGTCAACAAGCACAAACCTGCAAAATCTATCTCTCATCCCCGTGCTGTACCTAATTTCAAGCGTTTCAGGGGAGAAAAGGACGGCAGCAAGATACTTGATGATCCTCAAGTGCGTGCTGCCATCGTAAAGGTTATGGGCAGCGACGCAGATAAGTTCTGGGATCGCTCTCAGCTAATGCACGACCCGATCTCATCGGGCAACTTTGTGATCGAGGAGACATGCATCAGAGGGTTATGCCAGTTTATGTATTCGCTTCTCTGCATCGATACTGCAACAGGCAAGTGCTATGCTGGATATTTGGACGATACGACCGACCATATTTATGGTGCCGTAAGCCTCGATCAGCTTCCGGCGCCACTAAAGAAATTACTTGAAGATAGAGGTCATACAGTGGAATTCGATCAGGCTGTCTGGCGCAAAGAGAAGACGTCGACCGCGAAAACAGCACCGGTGAAGCTCAATCTCACGCGCCTGGCGGGAACCTATGAACGCATGGGCGGAACCCGTTTTACCCAATCAACCTTGGAAGTGCAAGAGTTGCCCGGAGCGAAAATTTCTTTCCACATCGATGCTAACAACGGCGGTCATACGGGTGGAGAAGAAGGTACCGTGCCAATTGAGCACAATCATGCCAAATACACAAGAGATACCGGAATGGGGGTCGGCGTTTTAGACTTTAAGTTCAATCAAGGCAAGGTGACTGTTACGGGTGACGATCAGGTATTTTGCGGAGCGGCTGTAACTCTTTTGGGCACATATAAAAAGACGAACGACAACTAGCTGGTCACTGACGGCTTTCAGCAATGCTTGTTTGCTTCTACAACTTTTCGGTTGCTGCCGGCACTTTTGTTATTCTGAGCAATACGACCTCACGCACCCATCTCGCCTTCGCCTGATCGGATTTGCACACAAGCTGCGGACCGGATTCAATCAATTTGCTATCACGATGAGTGGCAAGAATATAGCGATCGCCTGTTTTGTTCATCGCTACTTCCAGGGCCGTCACCAAGCCAGGATAACCATCACTGCCTGAGGCTTCCATTACGTATCTGTTTCTGGCAATTTCTTTCCAGTCTTTCATTTCGTCCAGGTTGTATTGCGGCAACAACTCTTTGAGCAAAGTGCGCAGGGGAATACCATCGAATTTCACGGTTTTTCCGTTTTCCTCGGCCGAGACTGAAATCGATTTGTACTTTTCCAGTTGCTTAAGCGAGACGCTTATGCGATCAGCCGGCTGTGCAGACAGATTCTTATCTGCACAATGTGCAGGCACGATTACGACAATTGCCAAAATCGACAGAAGCAATGGAATTAGGGCGTGGTTTCTTCTATTGAAGAGACATTCTTTAGTGGAATTCCGCCTCATATGTTCACTCCTGTTTTCGCCATAAATTTCGAACTATTTTAACTTACAATCAGCCGTGCACGCTGCTATCAAACTCGAAAAGCCTTCCAGCTATGGGTGTCGCGGTGAAGTTCGGCAGCGCTTGTCCAATTTTTGGACGATTCGTATACACCTGTCTATCCGAAGGTTCCAGCGCGATAAAGGCAATAGTCACTGCTTAGACAGTGAAATTGCCAATGCGCGACCATTCACCTAAGTTTCTACAAACTGAGGGCAGATTACCATGGCGTTAGAGCAATTTGACTTGCAAGATTACGGGCAGAATAGCAGCTACCTACAGTCTCTCAATTTTCTGAACATTCATGAGTCGACACCGCCTTCCGTAAGAAGCGGAGTGGCAACAGCCAATGCCGCCGTCAATCCAGATGTTGGAATGCAAGCACAAGTAATTGATTTTTCTGCCCCACTTTATCCGACTGAAGCGGCGCCATTCGACGATCCAGAACAAGCTGCTAAGCCTGTCGAAAAGAACGAACCCGCTCAGATCGCCAGGCCTATAAATAAATATGAGGCGACAGTCACAGAGCAAGTAGTCGGACTCGACAGCGAAGCACAATTTACAACTTTCACGAAAGATGCATTGAATCGCGATGCCGGCAGATTTCCGCCGGTGCGCAACGAAAAGGACGGCACCACGATATACACCATCGAGCAGTTCGGGCTGACTGACCGTGAACTGTCTAACGGCCGCAACAGCGCAGAGCCCTACAAGCGTCTTGTCACCATCACTGTTCCGGACAAGGCCGGTTCGCTGAAGGATTGCCAGTTTGCATATCAAGACAGACAAAAAATCGACGAAAAGGAATTCAACCAACTGATTCAGAGCGCACAGAAGCGGCAATTAGAGCAGTCTTCCGTGGCCGATGCCGAACATAAATTACCCCGTCCGGATGACATGGCATTTTACACGCATGGCATTCGCACGGCGGCAGTCAGCTCCGATTTCTTTGCTCTGGCTTTGCAGTTGACTCATGGTCACTCTGTAATAAACGTAGACTGGAAATCTGTTCCACCAAACGAACAAAGAGGTTCCATGAGCGATGCCTACAATGCAGAACGCAGAGGTGCGGCTGAGTCTTACGGGCGGTTTGAAAAAGCACTTGATGACACCATCAGCCTGATCGGAGCCGAACATACCGATATGATCGCCTTCAGTCATGGTGCCATGTTCGACACCAGATATCTGCAACATCGCAAAGAATCCCGCTCTGCCATACTCAACGAGGTGATCTTCACGCATCCTGACGTGCCGATTGCAGCGCTGCCGCAGCCGGATGCCCAGGGAAACATCGATCCGGGCAAGCGCCTTTATGCATGCGTAGCAAAGAGCACTCACGTGATTGGCAGTACAGAAGATCTGGCTATGACCGGTGCCGCATACAACGACTGCGAACCTTCAAAGAGTGATAAATGGGCCGAGCAGTTTAGAGAAAAACAGAGGCAAATGGCAATCCATGCGCGCATCGGCAATGGTGGAAATATCAGCCGCACGCTGGTTGCCGGCAGCGGTGGGACTTATGTTATGGAAGCCATCCCTCAAGACAAAAAAGATCCGCTCAAGCATTTTATCAACATGCACGGCATCAGCGGAATCATTAATGGTCCCAATCAAACACTGAGGCTGGCAAATAAAACAGCAGGCGATGACAAATAAACAATCAATCAATGAAGGTGCTGAAGATGTCTCAGTCCTTATTTAGTTGATAGCCGACTTTGGGCACTGTCCGTATGATCGATTCACTGTCTGGGCTATCAATTTTGTTTCTCAATCGGGCTATGCAGACGCGCACTGTTTCGGCGGTAGACTCGGATTCTGAAGGCCAGATGCGCTCCAAGAGTCGGTCAAGACTAAAGACATCATTTGGGTGTCTGAGCAGATATTCCAGAAGAGCAAATTCCTTTGGTTGAAGCTTGATTTCAACGCCGTCTTTGGTGACTTTGTGTGCGGCCACATCGAGTTTTATGTCTTTGATCGTCAAAACCTGCCCATATATTCCCGTTCTTCTTCTAACCAGCGTGCGCACCCGCGCCGACAATTCGCGCAAGCTGAACGGTTTGGTCAGATAATCATCGGCTCCCGTGTCGAGCCCGGTTTCTACTTCGTCAATCTTGTCTTTGCCTGTCAACATCAAGACAGGCGTCAGCCCGCCGGCATCTCTGTACTGCCTGAGGACCTCGATGCCGGTCAATCCAGGCAGCATCCAATCCAAAATGGACAGATCATAGCTATTGAAGCGCAGCTTCTCCAGTGCTTCCGCGCCCGAGCTGCAACGCTCCACCGAATGTTTTTCAAATTCCAGCCAATCCCCGACCCGCTTGAGGAGGTCAAGGTCGTCTTCAACCAGTAGGATTTTAGACATTTAGAGTTAACTCACCCAGAAGCTGTCGGTCAGTTTATCATGAGCTACCATGCTATAACAGGCTGTGCGCTCGATTTCGGTATTCAGGCAAAGTCGTGTTCAACAAGTTTAGCATCGCTCAAAAGGGGATTTTGCTGGTAGCAATTCCCGTATTGTTTGAGCTCATATTTGTGTTCAGTCTTGGTGCGCTTTTGTATGAGCAATACACTGAGACCGATCAATTGGAGCAGTCCAAAGAGAGATTGCTCGATATACATGCTCTGGAAGCAGGTTTTATCCGTTATTCAGCTCTTCTCTCCAGCCAGGCATCAATGTCTTTGCCCCAGCTTGACCTTGAGTTTGCTCGCGCCATGGTTATTATCGATAGGGCCGCTCAAAGCTACCGCGATCTTGCCGTATTGCGACCACAGCTGAAAGCTTCGATTGAAAATGCCCTCGACCTTACGGCCAAGGTCAAAGCCCTCACGATAAAGGCTGACAGAGCTGCTCGCAATCCGAATCTGACTATGGATGAGCGGACCAAAATGTTTCGCGATGAGACGTTTTCGATCGTCATGGATTCAAAACCTGTAATCGCTGAGATTGTCGAGACCGAAGAGAAAGTGCAAGCGAAGGCTCCGGAAATTGAAAAGGCCCTTTTCGAACGTCTTGTCGCTGCGATATGGTTTGGTTTGACTGTCAACATAATTATCGCGCTTGCTCTGGCGCGCTTTTTCAGCAAAGACTTTGTAGAGCGACTTTCTAAAATAACCGACAATGCAAAATTACTGCCGATGAATAAGGTGCTGCCTGAGCAAATGCCTGGCACAGATGAAATCAGCAGCCTGGATAAAGTTTTGCACGATTCTGCCGATAGACTTTTCGAAATACGCCGCAAAGAATCGGCTGTGCTCAATCAGGCTGCCGATGTCATTTTTTGTCTCGATCAAAAGGGTAAATTCATCGATGTCGGATTGTCTTGCCTGAAAATCTGGCAATACGAACCAGCTGAACTTATCGGTTTACCGATGCATTCCTTTATGCCTGCGCAAGATGCAGCTCAGCTGCGGAAATTCATTGAGGCGGACGGACAATCAATTCAGCCAGTTCTGAATGATCGGTTGGAAACAAAATTGATCCGCAAGGACGGCTCATTAATTGATATGTTGCTTTCCATCAAATGGTCCGAGAAAGACAAGTTTTATGCATGCGTTGCCCATGATGACAGTGCCAGAAAATCAGTCGAACGCATGAAACAGCATTTTCTGGCGATGGTCAGTCACGATTTGAGAACACCATTGAATTCTGTATTAGGTTCCTTCGAATTGTTGCTGGAAGGCGTCAGGGGTGCACTTCCGCAAAAGGCATTGACACTCGTGTCGAAGTCTCGTGAAAACATCGGCATCTTGCTAGAGATGATCAACGAATTACTCGAGATAGAGAAATTGGAGTCAGGTACGAAATTGCCTATGACTGCTGTAAACGCCCATGATATTTGCGTAGCGGCAAAAGAACTGGTCAATTCTTTTGCTGCCTCTTCACGAATAACTATCAAAGAACCTTTTGGCGATGCGGTTGTGATCGGCAATGAAAGACGCCTGGTGCAAGCAATGGTCAATTTGCTTTCCAATGCAATCAAGTTTTCTCCGCCTGATTCAACTGTAACAATGTCGATTTCAAAACAAGCTGAATATGTCGAGTTGGCTGTTACAGATCAGGGAGCCGGAGTACCCGAAAGTGACCGTGCCATCATTTTTGAGAAGTTCAAACAATCTCGCGCGAAATCGGACGCTGGAATGAAAAGCACCGGACTTGGATTGGCTCTGGTCAAAGCAACTGCCGATGCGCACAACGGTAAAGCCGGTGTCGCCGACCCGGATCAGGGTAGCGGCAGCAGATTCTTTCTACGTCTTACTGCGTATGACGAGGAGTAACCGTGATTCGCTTTAACGACTTTAGTTTAAGAACTCGCGGCATGCTTCTAGTAGCATTTCCTGTTTTTTGTCAGATTTTATTTGTGGGCGGTTTACTTTTTCTGCTCGGACAAGCACAACAAGAAACACAACGTGAAACGCACAGCAAGGCGGTTATTGCAGAAGTGCAACATATGGAGACACTGGTCGTCAACAGCGTCATGTCGGTAATTATGTATCAGGCTTCCAACGGCATGATGGGCGAAGAAATGACCGAGCGCGATATAACTGAGGTGCGAGTCGAGATCGATAAACTTGCTTGTCTGACCGCCAATGACAAACTTCAGGCGGAGAATGTGCACAATGTAATACTGGCGTCCCAGCCTTTATACGATAGTTATCACACATTTATAGAACTGACTGGAGCTTCTCGAAAATCGTACAGAGAATCAATGGAGAAAGCAGGTTATCCTCAAGCAAATGCATTTATGACTGCAATTTTGAAAGTGGTCGATCGAGAAAATGAAACTCGTCGTCGCAATCCACAGCAGCAACAATTCTGGCGTTCGATTATCAACCTATTGATGGTGATGGCGATTGCCGGAAGTATAGCGCTGGCCTTTTACCTTTCCAGGATGTATTCGACTAGCATTGCAAAACGCCTGGCGTCTGTGGCTGACAATAGCCTCAAGTTGTCTGAGAGAGCACCATTGTCGGTCACACTGGATGGCGCAGATGAGATTGCCGGGCTGGATTTGGTTTTGCACGAGGTAGACAAAGTAATTGCCCAGGCCAGTGAGCGCGAAAATGCGCTTGTGGAAAATTCAGCGGACATAATTTGTTCGATCGATAGAGATGGTGTTTTTTTGCGGGTGAACGAGGCAACAACGGGCAGTCTCGGATTTAGTCCGCAAGAAATGATTGGAAAGG
Organism: uncultured Candidatus Obscuribacterales bacterium; assembly: GCA_964531315.1. Lineage (GTDB taxonomy): Bacteria > Cyanobacteriota > Vampirovibrionia > Obscuribacterales > Obscuribacteraceae > QKMZ01. The sequence goes on from CAZHEZ010000002.1 coordinate 49,125, forward strand.
TTGCGATTGCCTTTGTCGATGGCAAAGATTCAAGCCTATTGATTCACAATATCAGACAGGCAGTAGAGAGTGGCAAAGCGCATCTCTTTGAGTGCCGCATGCGCCGAAAAGACAGTCAGTTTATCGACACACTCTGGTCAACTTACTGGTCGCAAAATGACGATGCTCTCTTTTCAGTCATTCACGATATTACGCAGCGAAAAAAGCTGGAGCAGTTAAAGGAGGAATTCGTGGCCATGGTCAGCCACGATTTGCGTACTCCATTGACTTCAGTATTGGGCTCGATTGAACTTTTGACCAGTGGTGCCGGCGGTCAGTTGAATGAAGATACAGAGAGCGAATTGATTGGTGCAGAACGCAATCTGAATCGTTTGATCGCGCTGATTAATGACTTGCTTGATTTTGAGAAAATGCAATCCGGCTCATTATCAGTTGAGAGAAAACCTTGTTCACTGCGTGCTCTTGTTGTCGACGCTATAAGGTCTGTCAAACCTTTGTGTCTGGAAAGAAAGATAGATATAACCGAACCAGCCCAGGATTGCCTGATGCTCGGCGAGCACGACAGACTTGTGCAAGTGTTAGTCAATCTAATTAGCAATGCCGTGGATTTTTCGCCCGAGAATGGTAGCATAGTTATTTCTGCTCATAAAGCCGATTCCATTGTTCGCGTCATGATAACGGACAAAGGTGCAGGCATTGCTCCTGAGTTTCACGATTCAGTCTTCAAAGCATTTGAGCAAGCGCCGCAGGTTTCTGATTCAAACCGGGAAGGCACCGGACTTGGATTGCCGATTGCCCGCCTACTGGTTGAAGCGCATGGTGGCACAATTGGCGTAATTAGTAAGCCCGGTGAGGGCAGCACATTCTGGTTCGAAATTCCTGCTGTTTGATAAAACCGCAGATACTGAAGTGATCCGGCAGCCTTCCCTTGCCGGACCACAACAGTCTTTCTTGCGCGTTTAAATCCACTTAGTTGAATGCCTTTCTCACTTGGTTATACACATGTTCTACTGCACCAACGGGAGTCCCGTACCTGAAGAGATCGCCAGCAACGTCTAGTGCTGCGTCTTTGAAGGTACCTTGAGCTCTGTTGTCGGGTCCGATTGCTGCGTGATTCTTATTGCCTTGCTCGGAGCCGGGGACAGCACGATTATGCGGACCAGGAACCTTCATCAATCCACCCTCTAAGCCTGCCGGTCGATTTTCTGGTCCAGCCGCTGGTTTATGTCCATGTTCAGAACCTGGGACCTTGCGATTATCTGCACCAGTTTCGGCACTCTTGTTAGGAATTCCTTTTGATCCAGTGTGTTTATTTCCAGACTCCGAGCCGTCGACAGCTCTATTGTCCGGACCGACCCCGGATGGGTGCCTGTGCATATTGCCAGGCTCAGAACCGGTTGGGATTCTTTTGCCTTGTTCTATGCCATGACCCCTGCCGGGTTTCGATCCAGACTCTGTGCCCTCGACGGCTCGATTGTCCGGCCCTTGGCGTAAATTGACATTCTTTTGTCCAGCTTGATCAGCGGCTAGATTCTCCCGACTATAGCCGGTAGCTCTTGCACCTTGTCCGGAACCTGCGTTATCAACAACTTGCAGATTTGTGAGGTAACCCTTATTGACCAGGTCTGCATTCACGTTTGCCATTGAATCGCCCGTGCCGCGCATCGAGGTGGTTCGGCCTGTGCCTGGGTCGTACGCATTCACGAATACTTGTTTTGCGCTAGAAGCTTCTGGTGATTTGAAACCATCGAATTCTGACATGTGAAAAATCCTCCGTAGGGTGACCATCGAATCCAGGAAGGATCCTTAATTCGTGTTCGCGATTTCGAAAGCCTGACTCAAGGCATTCGTAGTAAAACTGGACGGTGGGGCTGAGAAAACCGCCCAGTTGGGCTTACATCCAACATACGGCCGGGACATTACCAAACTATTACAACCTTCGGCGAATTTTGATTTTAGGTGTGGCGCCCCTTTCCCAATCAGTTTCCGGCGCTGTCTTTTCTGCTGTCTCGACCCTGAAAACCATGGCTGTATGGGGAAAATACGTAGTCTGAATCGGTTTTGCAGGCTGGATTGTCACTAAATTGCAACGACTCGTTTCATACCCTCGGGTCACGTCAATCGATTGGTCGATGGCGCCCTTCAGAAACAAATCAAATCGTTTCTTCCCATAGTTGGAGGTTGGAAACATGGCTTGCGATGCATCACCAAGTAATCTCGTATCAAGCTTGGAAAAGTGGAATGAGGCTAAATCAGCCGGACAGGATAATGCTGCTGCTCCATACGAGAAAGATATCGCCCAGCAACTCCAGCAGGAATATACGCGCTTATCGTCACAAGCGCTAAGCAGTGATCCCAATCGTCTCAATGAGATGCGCGACCAAATCAATGCTGAATTGGCTCAGAAAGAAGCATCCTGCCATATGCCGCATATGGAACTGGTTGAAGCCAATGGAGGTCTGCGCGTGACCACTGGCGCGCAAAAAGATGGCTTCACAGTCAAGATCGATGAATCTTTGGTGGGAACAGCTAAGTCTTCAGACCTTGCTTCCCGAAGCGTAAAATCAGCCGATGCGCCGGTTGAGAAAAAAGCAGATGCCGGACAGAAGCCCTGCGATAAGACGCCTGCTGCCGGCGACGCTGGTCATGCGGCCATTGCGCATAAAGCTGTTCCAAAATATGTACCGGGAGAACGTCCAATCGCAGGCAATGACAAACTCACGCAAAGTGACCTGCATCCAAAACTGGAACATGATTATCGCAATAACATGGTCTACAAATACAATGACGGCTCGAGCGTTAAATTCGATCAGGAGCAGCCGCCTAGAGTAAGTGAGTTGACTAATACAAGAGGAGAAAGGATCTCCTTAAGCTATCGAGGCAGTTCAAAAACACCCAACAGTTTCATAATGACCGACAAAAATGGCAGCGTAATTGAATCCGGCTTCAAGGGAATTCATGACCGCGAGTGGAATATCGACACTCAAAATGCCAATTGGAAAGTAAAAGATGCATTTAGGGGAGCACATATCACCGATATTGGAATTACCGACGATCTGCAATTATGCATGCGCGATAAATCCGGCAACTTTATCGAGCAGCGCCGAGATGGTGATGTTCTAAAACGGGATGCCCACGGCCGTATCACGACGGAAGTAACAATATCCGGACGGACATCCAGTTTTGCCTATCATGGAAAAGAAACAACTCCTGCATCCTATACAGTCGAAGATAGCGGCGGTGCCATTATCGAACATGGTGAACATAAGGATCATTCATGGAACGTTTACAGACCGAAGATAGGTACAACTTCACTTGATCCTGGAGATTTAAAAAATCCGGACAATCTAATCAAAGATCCGGCGGAAAGAGTTTCTGCAGTCCACGTCAACCACCACAATGGCGATGCCGTGACGACACATAGCAATGGCGACCGCACCTGGAGACCGGGTGATGATGAGAGACTGTGGCGCAAGACAACAGGTGGTGCCGAAACCATAGTAGACCCTCGCGACAACGGCAGGCCGGACATGCATCATTTTGTCGGCACAGACGGAGTCAAGACACGCTATGAATATGATGGCAACGGTCAAGTATTGAGAGTGACGGAACATCATCCCGATGGCGAGTTGCACAAGTTCAGCCGCAAGGACGTTTCTCAAGATTTTGTTGATGAAAGCGGACAACGCCAACGAATCGAAGCTACGCATGCTGCCGATGGTTCAGTCAGGTTGAATTGGATGGAGAGAAACTCAGCCATCATTCAACGTCCTGACGGCGCAGAAGTACACGAATTCATGGGCAAAGACGGTCGCAAGAGAATACACAGCACCGTTGACACCAGGGGAGAGAAAACTGAATTCTTGTACAACATGACGACCGGCGAACCGATTCGACTGACCGTTACAAACCCCAGAGGAGCAGTCGATGTGTGGACGATAGAATCGCCTATAAAGACAGGTCTGGATAATCCGGTATGGAAAAATCAGGATGGCAGCAAGATTTTTGAAGGAACAGTGTCTGTCGAAAGAGACGGTTCGGTGAAGTTCTCCGCTAAGGACGGTCGTCAGACCTTAAGAACTCTGCGCGGAGTAACTCTCGACATTACACCGGACCCCAAGATCGTTCGATAAACGGTTCTACCGGCGAAAACACTTCGCCGAATGATCGTTGACAATACCGACTGCCTGCATCCAGGCATAAACGATCACTGGCCCGACGAATTTAAAACCGCGACGCTTCAATTCTTTGGATATCTGCCGCGAAAGCTCAGTTTCCGCCAGCACTGTTTTGCCGTCACCCTTGATCACTTTTCCTCTCGCGAACGACCAGCAGAACTCACTAAAGTCTTCGCCGCGTTTTTCCATTTCGCAATAAATCTTGGCGGCCGTAATTGTTGCTTCTATTTTGGCTCGCGAACGAACGATTCCTTCATTCTTCAACAAACGAAGAATATCCTTTTCTTTGAATGCGGCTACTTTCTCGGGTTCGAAATCGGCAAAGGCCTGGCGGAATGCTTCACGCTTGTTCAATATGGTGCTCCACGACAAACCGGCCTGGAAGCCTTCCAAAACTAGAAGCTCCCAGAGCGCTCTTGAATCGTGCTCTGGCACACCCCATTCTTTGTCATGGTATTTCTGCATTAAGCCGTCGTTGCCGGCCCAGGCACAGCGCTGGCGCTCTTTGTCTTTTGTCATGGCACTATTTTGACCCCAGGTTTCACGAATAAGAGAATAACCGGCCTGCTTCAATTGTGGTCCCTGGAATCGTTATTTGTTGATTAACGAAACTGCTGCTCGGAGAAAATAGGATAAGGATGTAGAAAGACCCTTTAAGCCAAACAGGTATTTGCCATGATGTCGAATTCCGTAAGCAAGTTGGGACCGATTGCTTGCCTTTGCTGCGGATTCGTGACGTTGATTGCTATGGCAGCTGTTTACATGGCGGAAGCATCTGAAACGTCGCATGCCGGTTGTACAGCTAAGTGGCCCAAAACCACCGGCACAGTTATTTCAACTTACCAGGAAAAAGAACGGGCTGGTTTCGGAACGAACGAGACGACCTACATTTGTTATAACTATGCAGTCGCAGACAAGAAGTATATCTCAAACAAAATCTATTATGACCAGTTCGGCAGTGGTACCTATCTTGCTCCTGCCGACCGTTATCACGTCGATCAAACAGTTCCAGTATTCTACAATCCTGCCGAACCACAACATGCTGTTTTGCGTGCTGGCCCCGAGCCTAAGAAGAGCAGCACCGGCAAATATTTAGTGGGCGCATTGTTTGGACTGAGTCTCTGTTTTGCCGGTGTGATGAGACTTTCTCGTAGACCCATGCTCTAATCTCTGAAATCATCTTCTGAATCAATAAGATCCTTCTGTTAAACTAGCGACCGTTTGTCACACTTAATGGCGGAGGGTCGTCGAAATGACGGAAATTTCCAGACGTGGTTTGTTGGCTTCTGCCGCTGTTGCAGGCGGCGCCATGCTGCTTGGCAGCGCTGTCAATGCGCAATCAGGAGCCAAAGCGGTTCCCTCGACCTATGAAGTGCAACCCCTGCCTTTCGATCCTGCCAAATTGAAGGGAATCAGTGAAAAACTGATTGTTTCTCATCACGACAAAAACTACGCCAGTGCGGTGAAGCGATTGGGCGCAATTCAAGATAAGATTGTGCAATTGCCTGCCGATGCAGCCCCCTTTCAAATGGGATCATTGAAACGCGAATTCTTAATCGCCATGAATTCCATGATTTCACATGAATACTATTTTGAAAACCTTGGTGGCGACGGTAAAATTGGCGGAGATATAAAAACCGCACTGGCAAAAGAATTTGGTTCTGTTGAAGCATGGGAGCACGATTTTAAATTGACAGGTCTCTCTCTAGGCGGCGGCTCCGGTTGGGTGGTTCTTGCCTATTCTCCTAGAGACAAAAAGCTGTTCAATGTCTGGAGTTCCGATCATCAAGTGTCGCTGGTTGCCGGTACGCCGATTCTGGTGATGGACATGTACGAGCACGCTTATCAAATGGACTACGGTGCCGATGCAAAGGCATACATAGATGCCTTCTTTTCAAATATCAATTGGCAGAAAGCTGACAGAAGATTGAGCGGTCTCAAATTAGGGTAATCATCGATTAGTCCGTCGTGATTTCTATCAAGCCCTGTTTTACAGCATCTTTCAATCGTTCGTGATCTTTCTCGTTTTGATCTAGATAAATGTCTGCGAATTGTGCCACAGCATTGGGGAAATCATCGCCTTTTCCTATATAGCCGGAAATGATAGCGGGATCTCCAGAGCGAGCATGTGCTCTTGCCAGAGCCCACCCGCAATTGCGCGCATAGCAGAGCATATTTTCCGGGCTGTAAATCTCCACTAAGGGACTGACCTTCACGTCCCGCAGCTGCCGGACATAAAAGTGTCTGCCATCGCTGTTGATGTAGTGACCGAGAAAGAGGTCGCTGGCGGCTTGCATTAGCTTTTGTCCGGTCACAACTCTGGCTCCGTTGGATTCAATACTTTTGAAATCCGAGTACGGCTCCAATACTGATTGCCTGGCCTCTTTCACCTGCAGGAAGAGCGGATCCTTTTCTGCAGCGAAGAATAAGACAATACCGCAAATGGTGCCGACGCTGCCGACCCCGACCACTTTGATTGCGTTATCGACCAGCTCGTATCGGTCGAGCAAAACTCTGCGTTCTACTGGCAGGGATTCTCTATATCTTTCAAGCGAATTTTTAATTTTCGCCTGGTACTCAGGTGTTTCACACCCTTCCTCGTGATAGATCAATGGTGGTTGATCGCGAATCTTCGGCTCTCCATCTATAACATGTGCCAGTTTAACGAATTCAGCCAGAGAGTCTCGGCCCATCGCTTTGGCCAGTATTTTCTTGCGTCTCTTTTTTAGTTGGCTGTCGGATGTCAGTTCAATCAATTCCTCATAGTCGAGATATGAATACCAGGCTTCCAGTGTCTTCATTTCCGAAAGCTCGCGGAGTTTATCTCGATAGCATTGCACCATCCGCACCACGGCTTTTCTGCCGTCGGATCGCTTGTGTCCATTGTTGCGGGAGGCGATGGCAAAACTGGCTGCCAGTCTTTTCAAATCCCATTCCCAGGGTGCAGGGAAGGTCTCGTCGAAATCGTTAATGTCAAAAACAATATTCCGCTCCGGTGTGGCGAAGGCGCCGAAGTTCATAAGATGACAGTCGCCGCACGACTGGACCGCATAATTGGAGGACGGTGTTTCATGCAGGTCGGAGGCCATAATCGACGCCGCTCCTCGAAAGAAGGCAAAGGCAGAAGAGACCATTCTGCCGTAGCGAATGGGAATGAGATTTTGTATCCGTCCTTCGCTTGATTCCATAAGAAGCTGAATAGGATCTCTGCGCCCTTTCTTATCGAGGGTAAATTCGGCATGAGATTCGCGAGGCGTCTGCACTCTCATAGCGCGCCCCACCTCGTAGCGATCGTTTCTCGTATGCAGATGGACGGGCTTGGACAGATAGGCAGCATCCAACATTCCATGCTGGAATTGTTTGTGTTCCTTCTTCGCAGTCTTTTTCTTCCTGGACATGGTCACCACCGCAATATCAGTTTTTTACCGACGAGGATTGTGTATGTTACATACCGCGCCGGCAAACATATTAAAACTGGAGTTCTTGCAGGCGATTGCCAATCCATTGTTATTTCTTGCTGGCACAGTTCCTTATGGGATAATTGCTAAGAGCGTTTACTCTACTGTAGCCGGTTGTGAAACGAAATTCTCCTTACTACTGTTGCCTTGTTGCAATTGCTACTCAATTAATTGCAGCATGCTCGAGCGAGGGCGAAAAACAAAAGAGCAGCGTCAGTCAGTCCCCTTCCCCTCCAGTTCTGGCTAAGGAAAAGGAGCAAGGGGGGCATTTGCAATATTTACTTGGATTTCCGGCAAAATCGCTCAAGCAAGCGTTAGGCGAGTATAAGCCCCGGAAGTATGACGGGCATCCGGTCACAGCTGAAGTTTATTTTGCGGCAGCCATTGCAGCCCTGGATGCTCGGGACTATGACAATGCTGAAGTGTTGCTCGACGAAGTAATCAGGCTCGCTCCCAAAAATGGTCTTGCCTACTATGAAAGAGGGAGAGCACGCTGCAATGCCTACAGCCAGAAGGATAAAGAAGCGCTGGCTGATTTGGACAAAGCAATTTCGCTCGGTGTGGGCACTTCCGATGTTTATGAATTCAAAGCGAGAATATTCGATGGTGCCAAACAACGAGATAAGGCTATTGAGGCATTAACAGAAGCGATAAAGCATGGTCCGAAGGAGCAGAAATACTACAAGTGGAGGGCGTCGCTTTACTTTGATGTAGGCGAGAAGAAGAAAGCCAGAGCTGATTATGACAAAGCAATTTCGATGGATCCAAACGGTGCATATCTCTATTTGCTCAGAGGGCAGTTGCTTGAATCGATGGCCTTATATAAGCAAGCTTTGGGCGACTATGCAAAAGCATCTGAATATGACAGTGGTAATGACAAATTGCTGAAGGCTGGAGTAGCATTGAAAAGTTGGGCTATTTTGCTCGGTAAATTGGGACGCAATCAGGAAGCGATTGAAGTATTGAACAAAAGTGTCAATCTGGACACGACCGACGACGACGTGGTCAAGCTTCGCGGCGACAACTATGCGGCTCTTAAGAAGTATCCCGAGGCGATTAAAGATTATTCGAAATCCATTGAACTCGGATCCTCAGGCTCAGGGTCGACATTCCTTGCAAGAAGTCGAGTCTATCAGGCCATCGGGCGCGATGATCTGGCCGAAAAGGACAGACAGGAAGCGAAAAAACTGAATGATGCACCGGCAGAGAAACAGATGTTCGAACTTAAGTAGAATCGGGCGGTGGGTGTCTCCAGAGCGAGCCTGCAAGTCATTGCTACACGGTGAGCCGAATCGGGAAAGCCAAACGTGGCTGGGTTTTGTTCAAAATCCCAGTTTTCTTTGCAACGTCTTTGCAAATGGTCAATATGATGCATCCATGAACGGCGGACCTCTCGGAAAACCTGCCCCACCACCCCCTCTTGGAGGCTAAAAATGACTCTCAACTCCGATTCTACTCCCGAAGTGCTCGCAGCCCACCAGTACCAGATTGTCAGTCCCAGTGATGCGACTAATCGTCAAGGCACCTTTAGCGAAGCAATTTTCAGTCAAACGAGTGCTAAGGATGTTCTTGAATTCTTGCAGTCCTACAAAGGTAAGTCGGAGCACAGAGATTTGCCGATATGCGAATTCTTGCCTGAACAACTAAAGGGAAAGGACGCACCTGGTTCTGGCCTCGACTCGCTGCGCAAGATGGCTGCGGGCGCTGATGAAAAAGCTCCGGACGCCAAAGCGGTTGATGTCTTTGCTGCCAGCTGGAAAGAAAAGAGCAAAGAACTTGAAAAGTCACCACTAGGACCGGTAATTGCCGAGCTTGGTAAGCAATTAGCCGATGGAAAGTTAGATCCGGAAGCTCTGCAAAAGGCTTTGAAAGACGTCAAATTCAATGCAGACGATCAAGCTAAGTACGACAAGATGCTCAAACAATTCACAAACGATCTCAAGGAACGTTACGGACTGGATGTACAAATAGATTGGCGTGGCAAGGGCAGCGAAGTGTATGCCGCAAGCCTTTCAATAAGCGAAGCGAATGGAGCTCATCAATTCAATACGAGTATTCGCATAGATCTTACCGGGAAGGCAATCGCCAGAGATGAGTTTCGTGAAGGAACAGCTGGACCCATTGTCAAAGACATGAGCACGGGCGACGCGATGAAAAAACTCCGCGAACATATGAATGTAAAACGTTAATTATATGAGCCGGTTCTGTCTGGCTGGCGTATGTGAATGTATCGGAAGAGAAATAGCCCTCGCAGAGAAGAAGAGTTTGCCTGAAGTCAGGCAGACTCTTCTTCGAGCATGTTGATTTGGATCAAGACATTTTGCTGAGTGCGGGCAATTCAAACCAGAAGCAGCTGCCGCCCTCTTTTACAGGATAGAAACCAATTTCTCCGCCTTGAGCTGTGATCAGCATTTTGCAAATGTACAAGCCCAGCCCGCTGCCGGTTTTTTTGATCTCACTCTCCTGATCGAGCTGGCTGAATTTATTGAACAACAGTTTGGATTCTATTTCCCTTACGCCGCTGCCATTATCCGCTACTTCCACCCGCAAGAGTTCATTGTCGCTAGGCACGGATCTGATTGTTACTGTTCCATTCTTGGGAGAGAACTTAATTGCATTTGAGAGTAGGTTTACGAGTACTTGAATCGTTCTCTCCTCGTCACACGAAAGTTTCCATGTTTTGTTGTAGGATTCGACGATCGTGATATTCCCTGTGTCGGCAAGTGATCTAACCGCCGCGATTGAAGGATCTATGATGTCGGACAGACTATGTTTTTTCATCTCGACTTCTAATTTTCCACTTTCGATTTTCTCAATATCCAGAAATGTACTGGAAAGTCTTACAAGTCTGCTGGCTTCGGAAGACATTCGCATCAATTTTTTGAGCATATCAGGAGATTGTGATGCCGTCTTTGTTTCGAGGATCATGTCCAGAGTGAGTGCCATTGAGGTTAATGGTGTTCTGAGATCATGACTGGCCATTGCCATAAGTGATTTGCGAATTTCGTCCAGTCGGGATTTTTCGGCTGCCATCTCTCGAAATGCAAGGTCCAATTCGGCCAACTCATCATTTCCTGTTAGCTCTTGAAGCTTCGCCCTTGGCTGCGAGAAGGCGTGTATATTGTTCATCAAAATTTGCAGTCTACTGAGAGTGTTTCTATTTACGAGCACCGCCAAAACGATCACCAGCAACACGTCAAATATGATGGCGCCTGTAACTGCGGAGCGTAAAGCCATTCTTGACTGACTGGCTTGCGGCTGAAACTCTTCCGCAATTGGTCCATAGATTTCTTTGAGACGATCGGTATCTTTCTCCATGAGTCGATAGAGCAGATCTATCGACTCCAGTGATTCTTGATTGTCGAAGAACTGCGAAAGATAGACTGCCATCTTATTCGGAACATAGCTTTTGGAAAGGTCTTCCAGCGTGTCCAGCAGGCGCAAAGTATTGGCGCTCAGGCGAGCAGCAATTTGCACGGATTCCGGATCATCTTTCACCAGCTTTCTCAACTCGCTAAGAGTAGCTAAGATCTGAGTGTTTTCATCGGAAGGACGCTTGCGATTGGTGAAAGCGCGGCTGGTAATATCAATGACGCGTTCCCCCAGGATACCGACTGCTTGCTGAGTTGCAGCCATGACTTTCTTCGCTGTTCTTTCTTTAGCTGCGGCTTCATCGACTTTGGCGACTGAGTACCCCAGAGCGCATACACTGGCAATCTGGCAAACTACCGGAAGACCGAGCAAAATGAGAATCTGGTGCCGTAACTTCATCGTTTGTTCCCGCTTTGTGACAGGTTTTGCTTTTCTTTAGATGCGTTTTGTCGGAGCTGCTGGAGTTTCTCTTTAGCAATCTGTGTTTTCAGCGGTTGATTCAATTTAACGCAGAAATCCGACCAATAGCGCCAGAGTGAAATCAGTTCATTCTTGTGCGGGTCGATGCCGGTTAAGGCGCCCAACATTTGACCGGAATCATCCAGGTCTTTCGCCTGCATTGCCATTAAGGCACCATTTTCCATTGTTTTGTAAAACAGGTCTACCGCCTCAGTCAACTCTGCAGGTTTCAATCCGGACGCAAGATATGCGGCCTGGTGCCAGTCGTGATATTCCAAATTATGCGCAATCAGCTTTCGCAACTGTCCTTGATAAAGCTCGCTGGAATGCGAAAAGTGTTTTCCATAAATGTCGAAAGCTTTGTTGGCATTTTCGATGGCACGCAATAGATCTCCCTGCATGTAATAAAGCGTGGATTTGCGCCGCCAGAATCTGACTGGCAGGAGCGGATCGGAGAATGTTCTTGAGGTTATGTCCGGTTCGATCTTATTTAAAACTTGCTCTGCCCTTCCATATGCATGAGCAAGAATCAAAGTTTGAGCCAGGTTGAGCATGAGGTCGTAAACGTATTGCGAACCCGGTTCTTTACGGTTCAGCTCATCGATTGCTTTTCCATAATATTCGACTGCACTTTGGTAATTGTTGTCGTCCACTAGAACGCGAGCGTGCCTGCTCAATTTTCGCCAGCTGCTCTGATAAGCGTGAGCAGGCAGCTGAAGCGGAAACAGTTGCAGGATAGGAAAAATACCTAAGACCAAAACAGTTTTGGTTTTCAGTCTGCGCATGCAAATTTTCAAATTTCCAAACTTCAGAGCATATTCCTCAGAGTATTATAGAGAAGTATATAGATACTGATTTCGCCGAATCTAAGACAGGTTAGAGGTCGCGCTTGTCAAGAATTTTGTTGGTCGATGACGACGCCTGGCTGATACAGTCGCTGGCTGAAAGTCTGAGCACTGCCGGTTATATCGTCGATAAAGCCCAATCGGCAACGGACGCTGATTCACTGCTGTCGGTTTCGCCTTATGAGCTAATAATTTTAGACTGGGAAATGCCCGGCATTGCCGGCATCGATTATTTGGTCGAAATACGTCGGCGAGGAATTGAAACAGCTGTCCTGATGCTTACTGGTCGCGACTCGATTGATGACAAAAGCTCGGGGCTCGACAGAGGTGCTGACGACTATCTGACTAAGCCGTTCAATACCAAGGAATTGCTTTCCAGAGTGAGAGCACTTTTGCGTCGTCCCCACAAAGTCGAGAATGCCGAATTGACTGTCAACGACATCGCGCTCGATCAGCTTTCGCGCCGCGTGTTTCGAAATTCAGTCGAGATCAAATTGACTAAGCAGGAATTTTTGCTTTTGGAGTTTTTGATGCGCCACAAAGATCAGGTCTTCAATTCGGAAGCCCTAGTTGAGCGCGCCTGGTCGTCTCTGTCTGAATCTTCACCTGATACGGTGCGCGCTCACATGGCCAATTTGCGCCGCAAGCTCGAAGTTGATGGTGCCGAATGTCCAATTCGAACCTTACACAAGCAAGGATACATGTTTGTTTCCGATAGCTGATTGTTATGGTCTTTGATTATTGTGCTTGTTGCAGTCCGGCTATGCCGAGCTGTGAAAGCTTTTCTTTGATAGCAGGCAACTGCTCTTTGGTGGCTGCTTCGCCGGCTGCAATCGCTTTTTTCGCGTCAGATATTTTGGTGGATATCAGCGTCACTCCATCTACATTGGGATGGATAACGATGTCGGCGTTGCGTTCGTGAAAGGCATCTAGAGCCGAAAGCTGCAAGCCGAGCATGCGATGAGGTACGCTGCCAATCTTGTGGAATTGGGAAGGCGCCTCTTTTTCAAAGTGCTCGTCAATCTGTACTGCAATGACGATGTCTCCGCCCAATTGGCGAGCGTGAGGCACTGGCACGTTGGCCAAGACTCCGCCATCCACCAGTAGTTTGCCGCCTATTTCGATGGGTTTACGCAATCCAGGAACAGCCGAACTTGCTTGCATCGCCGATACGAGGCTTCCTTTTCTGATGGCATAAACATGCCCATCGCATAAATCGATGGCGACTGCAGAGTATGGAATGCGCAGGCTCTCAATGGTTTGCTTGTCTTTAGGCAATGCCTTTTCTAAATAACGATGAAAGATACTGCCGTAATAGAGTCCATCATAAGTATGAAAACCAATCAGCCGCGGAGCGTTCAGAACCGGTGCCATGACCACACGCAATGGCAGGGGAATGGGCACGAATGACTTCATCAAAGAGCCATTCACAAAGCGCTTTTCTATTTCGGAAAGTGGCATTCCGGCGCTGTACATCCCGCCCACAATCGAGCCCATGGAAGTACCGGCGATTCCATCGATGGGAATACCCGCCTCGACAAGGGCTTTCAATACGCCCACATGGGCAGCGCCGCGCATGCCGCCGCCACCTAAGGCAAGAACAACTTTGGGTGTTCGTTTGGGTGTAGAGGACACATCGCTGGCTTGCTTGGAGTCGTTGACCAGAGGCACAAAGACGAATTGTCCATTGTCGCCACTGGAGGCTTCAGGTAAGTTGTTTTCCGCGGCAAGAGGCTCAGCAATTGCTGCAGAAGAGACTGTCAAAGACAGCAGAAAGCCAAATACTGAAGGTAGAAAATAACGGCTCATGCAAGGCTCCTTGCCTGTGAGGCAAACTGTGCTTGGATCTCAAGGTCGGCATAACATAAACCATAAGGCGGCGCCTAGTTTGAAATGCCTTTCATTGCAGTATCTGGGCAGTTGTATGTTGACAATTGGCTACCAAAAATTCTGCAGTCTCCAATTCTTGATTAACCCTGTCAGCGCTATGGGGGCTTTCTTTTCCCGACGTCGGATGGTTGACAAGTGAATGCAGCTCAAGATCCTGTTCTGTACTTAATAGATATAGATGAATTTATTTTCCACTGTCCTTCTCGTAGGATTCTGACCTATGCTGAGTGTTTCCAGTTGAAGATGCATTCAGGCATCAATGTTGTTAAACTCGTTTGGCTTTTGAACGAGCGATGCCAATCCACGTCTTGCGCTGTATAGGTCTGTCCTGATGATTTCACCATTGGTTTATTGGGCCGTCGCCTTCTTAGTTGTTTCGCTGATCGGTTTATTCATAACCGCTAGATATATCAAGATAGATCTCGATAAAAACGGCGAGCTAATTGTAGCCATGCTCACTATCCTCGGCACTCTTGTATCAGTCTTGCTGGGCTTGCTTGTGTCAAGCGCAGACGACCAATATCGGTCGCTTGAAGATTGTGTCAACAACGAAGGCACTAATATCAATCAAGTGTTTCGACTTTCCCGTGGATTGCCGGCCGCAACCGCTTATGTTCTGCAAGATCGCTGCATCGATTATTGTGACAAGGTGATTGCTGAAGATTGGCCGGCCATGAAGCACGGTCAGTTGAGTGCAGAGGTGACACAAATTTACACTGATTTAAGTGACACGATCGTGCAATTTCGTCCCGCCAATGATGGAGAAGCGGCAGTGCAGTCAGCGATCCTGCAATCCGTCTCCGATTTGGGAGAAAATCGTGGGATTCGAATCATTGCCAGCCAGAGTTCATGGACCAGACGCTTGCTGCCTTTGATTATGACCTGCGCGATTGTCGTATTGGCCTGCTCATACCTCTATGCAAATAAAGGTAATTTGGTGCTTCATTCGGTATTAGTCGGATTGGTAGCGATAACATTGGGCACCAATATTGGTGTCATTGTTATGATGACCCGGCCATTTTCCAGTGAATGGGCAATTCAATCTGAAGGTTTCGCAGAACGCGTCAAAATCATGCGTCAATACAAGCATGCTTTACCAAAGACTGGTCCTGGGATCTTGCCTGAAGCGAGATAATGTCGACAGCAAGGCAATTTGCTATTGAACCAGCACCAACTGAATACTGGGAACACTCTTTGGATTACCGAGACTGATCAGATCTCCTTTGGAAAGATAATAAGGAATCTGAGAAAGCACTTTTTCGCCATTTAAATAAGTGCCGTGTTTCGAACCTTTTTCTTTAGTGCCAACGTCAACCAGAAACACTCCACGCTCGTCTGAGCAGATTATTGCGTGAATCTTGCTTATATAAGGGTTGAGAAATTCGATGCGGCGATATTCGGAGTTGAGAGAATCGGCAGTGTATCTGCCCAGTTCGACACCGGAATCTTGTGAAACATAAATGTCTCGATTGCGCGAGCAGGATGTTCTAAAAAAGTATTTTGCCGGTGGCTTTTTGCTATTCAGATCTTCCGGTATGGCCGGAGGTACGTAAGCAGTGACGGCTGTGAAATTGACTTGCATTATGACTCCCTCGAAAATGTTCCCAATGACCTGTAATTCTTATTGATGTGGTCGCACACCAAACGGTCTGTCCATTGAATTTCTCAAAATAGACTGCCGTTGCGCGTCGCTCAAAGACTCCACTTGTTCTGGTGTCATCCACAGGGTTGAGACGACTCCAATCTGTGCCGGGCTGAATGCCCTGATTGTGTCTACAGGCAGCGTGCTTATGAAGGATCTGACTGTGCGCATTTGTTCTGGTGTAATGGCGCCCAGCTGCTCTCGGTTCATCGAGACGATCAAATTTCTATCGACGCCAGGCAGTCTGCGGATTTGATCGGCGCTGAGGTGGGAAACTTGTGCGGGGCTAAGTAATGGTGCCACACCTGCCACTTGCTCGGAGCTGAGTGCTTGAATCTGTTGTCTGTTCAGTGCTCTTGTCGCCTCAGGTGAAAGTGATCTGAGTTGTTCGCCTGTAAAGTCGGCGATTTGCTGCGGGGTGAATCGAGCAACCTGATCGGCTCTCAATGCAGACATTTGTTCAGGACCGAAGGCCATTAAATTGAGTCTTCCCAGTCCGGCCGGCTGCTCGGCGGTCATGACACCGATCTGGTCTCTTGAATAGCTTACGAATGGATGTATTAAGGGTGGAAAGGACTGAATAATTTCTTGTTGAATGGCGGGCTCTCTGTGCCGGTTTCCGGAGCTGCCATAGTCGGGTTTTCTTTCGGAGATCTCAGAGCCAGAAAGCTCTTCGCTGTCGTAGAGAATAATGTTGTTGAGTACAACGGCTGTACTGTTCATTCTGAAGGATGAATCGCCTGACGCCGGTGTCAAGGTAGATTGATTATTTGGCTCATACCTGTGCAGATTTCCAATTCCTTCATAAGTTTGAGGGTCGAAAAGTTGCGGCGCAAATTGGGAGGTATTCCCTCCTATAGGTTCAGATCTTGTCCATTGTTCTGAAAAATTGTTTACCACGGCAGTACCTCCAGTCCAAAGCAAGAGCTGCTCGAACCTGCCGGTTCGTTCAGTAAGTTCTTGCCTTTGATATGTGGTTAAAAACGAGTGCGACCTGACGGTCGGCTTTCCATGCAAATATAATGCCAGGGCAATCTGGCTAAGTTCTGACCATCAGGAAAGCTAAACAGGCGCTTATTTTACCCCTTTCGTCCGGTTGTGGGAGTGGCGTTTTGGATAGATCTTATGGCATAGCCTGATGAAGACCCGGAGTTGAGAAGAGACAGTTGCCTCTGAGCACGTTGGCGCTCGCGCGCATCCTGCGAACGCAGAGTAGTCAAAAAGTTTCTGGCTGAGTCCACATCGTCTCTTATCAGAGTCATTATTTCTCGTGCCGCATTGGCATGAGCAGGATTGTTATAAACGGTCAGGAAGGCGGCGAAGTCGTCTGCGCTCAAGTCGGAATTAACCAATTCGCGACCAGTATTGAATAGGTCTTCATTTTGACTGTTGAGCATATTGAGCAGCTGTTGTCCCGCCTGCCGTCGAGTTTCATCGCGGGATCCCAACAAGTTCAACATGTTAAATACCCCGCTTACACTTTGCTGGGGGTCATTCACAATACTGTTGATTTCGCTTATCGCAGCACGGTTATCTGGATTGGCAGACAACCTCATTAATTGACGCAGAGTAAATGGGTCGTTTATCCGGGACAGCGCGCTGCGCATCGATGATTGGCGCTCTGAATCTCTCAAAGCGGCTGCGATTTGCATAGCGGTCTCTGCATTAGCCGGATCTTGCAGCATGCTGAAAAGAGAGGAGAGTTCTTGTGGATTAGAAACAGATTCGAGCAATTCGCGCATTTGTGCTGCTTGTGCCGGGTTTTCCAGCCGGCTCAAGATTTGCTCGGATGGACGCGGCGCCTGCTCTCGGGATCCGTTTGAATTCCGAGAGTCATTCGCCTTGTTGACTTGACCACGTTCCTGCGCTCTTAAATCCAAAAAACTTCTTACTGAGGCAATTTGATTGCGATCTCCTGAATTCAACATTCTCACCAGCGTTTGCACGCCGGCACTTTCGGGTCTGGTGCGCATGAGAGCAAACATCTCGCCAATTTGTGCGCCGTTTTCCAGACTGCTGAGAATGCCCACAGCTTGTTCGCGTGTGCTGGCATTGGTCAACATTGCATTCATGTGCGCAATTTCCGCCTCCATGCCTGGTGATGACATTGAGTTCACTGCTCTTAGCCAATTTTCTGCTGCTCTTACTTGCGTGGCATCGCCTGATTGCAACATTCTTACAGCCTGCTCGGCTGCTCCACGTGTTGATTCCATGGCCGTAAGTTGAATCAAATCGCGAGCTTGTTCCGGGCTGCGGGCAATGCGAAGAATCGTATTGGCTTGAGCTTGCCTTTGCGGATCATTGAGCAATCGGACCAGGGACTCGCCGGCGTTGTCTCCGCGCCGGTTGAGGATATTGTCGGCGGATGAAAATATGCCGACCAAATTTCTGAATTGCGTTGAGTCAGGTTGAGAATTATCAAGTATTTGTGCAACTTGCTGCCGCAATGCCTGATTTCTGGGAGCATTTGTGCTGAGAATATCCAACATGTCTTCGGCTACGTCCCATGAGTTGATAGACATGAGGAGTTGTGCCCGATGGCGTTCTTCCGGACTGCCGCCCATCATGCGCATCCATTGCTGCGTTAGTCTATTGCCGGAGCCTTCCGAACTCAATCGGTTCATAAACCGCTGTGCATCTTGCCGTACTTCTGCGTCTTCGGAATCGAGCCTGCGCAATACCTGGCGCGCTCCTGTGGCAGTTTCCGGCGATCTGAGCGCGTTCCAGAGCAGTTGTGCTTGCTCCGGTGAGGAGGTAGTGGCAATCACTCTTTCGGCGTCATCTCTGGTGCGGTCGTTGGTGAGGCTCCTCAAAAGATCCTGTCCTGCTTGTCTTGTTGCTTCCTGATTGCTTGCCAGCATATCCAGGAGCATGCCTCCGTTTCCTTCTGAGATTAGGCGCATAAGTTGTCGCGCTTGTTGCTGATTACCGCTTCCCTCTTGCATCAGTGATACCATCGTGCGTATCTGGGGCGGGCTGAGATTGGAAAGCATTCGATTGGCATCGGCAGCACGTCTCGGGTCCGCGAGCATTTGTGTGATCGCATCAGCCGTCTGGCGATAGGCTGGAGTGGACATCAGCATCTGCATATTTCTGAATTCTTGTGGGCTGTCCAATCTGTTGAGCAGATTTTGAAATGTCTCGCGAGTCTCCGGATTATTCAAGCCTTGCATGAAATAGTCTGCAATTGCCCGGTCCGTATTTGGGTTTCGCCCGCTGTTAGGTGCCGATGGAGGTCTATTGTCACCGCTGGAATGCAGTTCGATCAGCGACCGCGCTGCTTCCGCGTGCCCTCCTTCAATTGCTGCCAGAATGCCATTGGCGGCAGCAGGATATTGGCGGCTGATCTCCATAAACGTGCCGACCTGGTCGGCAGGCAGATTGTTTAAGAGCGTGACGGCTCTCTGGCGCTGGGCGGCGTCGCCGCGCAGCATGTTCATAATGTCCGCTGCGGCACCTCTTTCAGGCGGGGATGGAGGTCGATCGGAACCACGCGCCATCTGACCTCTGCCAGAAGTGTCAATGGCAAGCATATTGATGAGGTTTTCAGCCGCCTCCCGCTCTTGCGCTGAGCCTCTCTGCAAATCCGCTATCAAGCGCGCCGCTTGCGGATCTCTCTGGGCTAAATCGATCACCTGTCCCAGTTTTTCCTGGTCGTATCGAAATGCCCGCATGAATGTCAGAGCATCAGAGCGCGTCAATTCGCTGCTCAGCATATGAAGCAGCTGAGAGTTGCGCCGCACTGTTTGCGGATCGGCGGACTCCATCGAGTCCAGAAATTCACGGGCAATCGCTCGCTCGTGAGCATTCTCAGAAGTGCGCAAATTGAGGATTTGTCTGCCACCTTCTGCAGTGTATGGATTGGCAATCAAAAGAATTAATTGATGGGCGTGGTCGGGATCAAAGATACCGAGAATCCGGCGTGCGTCCTGGGGACGATCACCGGCCAGAATGTTTAATAGAAGCCGGCCGTCAGTCCTGTCTGCTTCATGTTCGCTGTTGAGGAGATTCATTAAATCGACAACTTGCTCTCTTTGTTCTTCATTGCGCAACATTTCGAGCAATCTGGGGTAAGCGCTGTCTCCTGAGAGTGCGAACAATTGCTGCACTTGCTCGTCCGACAAAGTGCCGGCAATGGCCAGCGCATTCTCTCTTTGTTGTGGGTCCAGAAGCATTTCGCCAAGTGTTGCTCCGGCATAACGATGCGCACCGTCATCAGACGACATCATCATGAGAATGTGGCGTGCGGCTGCCATTTCATGCCCATCTTCCGAGTTGATCAGGTCATATAATTCAAAGGCTAGTTCCTGCTGATCCGGATCTTCGAATAGTTCTGCCAGTTGTTCGTAAGCTCGATCGGGACCGCCACCACCACCAAAAAGAACGTCCGCTCCGAAATTAGGATCGTTAAACCTGTCCAGAAGCGGCGCAACCCAGGACTGTTTCTCTGGATCGCGCAAGTATTCGATAAGCTGGGTGCCGATGATATCTCCATGCATTTCCAGCAATTGCATAGTATGCGCCACGGTATCAAGAGCACCGGCCATCGTTATGGCATCATTTCTTTGATTGCCGCCCGTCAAGAGCATGTTTGAAAGAGTATTGCCGGCGGCAACCTGAGCAGGGTCATCGGAGGACAACATGTCCAGAATTCTTTCGGCGGCTCGATTTTGCAGCTCATTTTCAGATACGCGCATGGCGTGGAGGACTTCGGCCAGTTCTTCTTGCTCCGGATCGTCAAACATCGATTCCAGATGCTGATTGATTCTTTCTTCTAAATCTTCTTCATTATTTGTCAGACACGTATACGACATTGGTTCGATGCGCTCTTGCTCAGACGCACCTTCCTGGTTTTCTTCTTCTTCTTCTTCTTCTTCTTCTTCTTCTTCTTCTTCTTCTTCTTCTTCTTTTTCATCATTCTCGTCTTCGGGGGAGTCTATTCTGCGGACATGGTCAGAGACTCCAATAACTCTGAGAAAGTTTGTTTCATTGCGATCTATGCTGTTGTCTCTTACACCGGTCGGCGCGAAATTCAAAGCCGATATGCGTTCGGAACCAAGTGGAACTGCTGCCCGTGGGTCATCAATAATCAGCGGTGCCAGGAAGCGATCTGCTGTTCTGTCTGTTGCTATCGATTGGGTTACTACGGAAAAATCGGTGAAATTTACTTGCGTAGCGTTAATGCGTGATTCAAGCGGTTGAGGTTTGAAGGTTTCGTTGGTGGTGTCAAATGACATTGTGTGAGCATCTCCATGCCAAAGAAGCGACCGAAGAATCGACAATTGCTTGTCGTTTCTTCAGGTTGGGGGTGAGAGCGGTGGAAAGGTCGAAACGCAGGATTGGGCGAACCGGTTCTCTCACATTCACAGAATGCCGGGAGAATCTGACCGAATTCTGTCCAAAGTTCGAAAACCTTATTGCGGGTGTGGAATTCTGAACCAGAAGGTGCTTCCCTGCCCTTCACGGCTCTCGACACCAATTTTGCCGCCGTGTCCTTCGACAATTGACTTGCAAATCGCCAGTCCCAGACCTTTGCCCCCTTTTCGGGTGTGGTCTGCGGACTCGACTTGCTCGAATCTCGAGAAAACTTTAGCCAGATGAGATTCCGGTATGCCCCGTCCTTGATCCTTTACTTTTACTTCGAAGTATTCATCGGTATCTAAATAAGAAATCTCAGTGACGCTTCCTTTGGGAGAAAACTTGATGGCATTGGAAAGCAGATTTACAACCACCTGAATAAGCTTGGCAGCGTCGCCATATCCTTCCAGTGAAGCTGTCTGTTTTCTGATTTCAATGCCATTCTTTTCGGCTACATGAGCAACGGCATCAACTGAGCGCGTCACCACAGCCGCCACATCCAAAACCTCCAAAGATAAGTGCATTTTGCCTGCTTCCATTTTTTCTATGTCAAGCAAGCTGTCGATCAGGTTTATTAGTCTGGTCAGGTTTTCAATTGAGCGGTTTACTGTTTGAACGCCTTTTTCATTCAGGTCTCCGAAGGTTCCGGACTCGAAGAGTGCCAGTGATCCTTGCAAGGACGTCAGAGGAGTCCTGAGATCGTGACTGACCATAGAGACAAAATCCTTTTTCAATTGCTCTACTTTATGGCGGGCGCTGACATCATGAGCTATGCAGAAGTAAGTTTTCTTCTCTGGCGACCAGAGCAAAGACCATTGCATATGGACAAACGATTCATCACTCTTTCGTACTTTACTGAGGATGGTAATCTTGTCACCAGTTGATGTTGCTTCGTTAAAGTCGGCAATAGTTCTATCTACGTCGTCTGGGGCGATTATGTCGGCAAATCTTTTGCCAATCAGATCTTCAGGTGCATAACCCCAGGTTTTGCGACAGGCCGGGTTGATTTCGACGAATCTTTTGCCGGCATCAATCGCGCAAATGATATCAACGGCATTGTCAGTGATTGCCCGTGACTTCACTCCGGTTTCCTTAAGTTCAAACGCCATTTGGTGAAATACGCTATCGAGCTGAGCGATTTCATCTCTTCCCGATAGTCTTTCATGCAGTGGCGAGCGAGAGGCGAGTAAAACTGCATTGTTCTTTATGAGCATCAATCTATTGGTAATACTCCGGCTGAAGAAAGCCGCCAGAAATGAGCTGATGATGATGGTCAACAGACCAAAATTAATCACCGATATGCGCACTCGATCTCTGGCAGCCACAGGATCGAGCAACTGTGTGCTTTCGACTTTATCGATGGTGTTTCTAAACTCTGCAAAGACTCGGTTAGAGTCGTGGAGGCTATTTTGAAAATTTGCTCGCGCCTGGGCCAGTTTCATAAAATTGATGTGAGGTCTGCCCTCGCCGGGATCGTTCTCGGGCACCAGCAGCCTGCCTTGTTCGCTTACACGACGAACTGTCTCGGCAATGGGCGCGAAGGCTTTCGTTTCTTCAGGAGAGTTTTTCACAAGTTCGGCAAGCTGCGCATAAAGCTTGTAAGCCTGTTCGTTGGCAAAATTGTACTGGTCTTTATATGTTTGCTCTTTTGTGAATGCATAGGCCCCGGCAGTTACTGAAGCGTCCATCCAGATTCTATTTAATTGAGAGCACATCAGATGAATCTGCCTGACGCGGGCTTCTCTTCTCAGCTCCCTGTCCGAGCGGTCTAGAAGCCAGAGCAAAATTCCTACGGCAATCAATCCGGTAATCAGAGGTACAGCAACCAGGATAATGCCCTTGTGAGCAATCTTCAGATTGTCCGCTTGACCAAACAATCCACTCGAATGCTTGTTTTTGACTCGTTGTGGCTGAGCCGGCAGTGTTTTCATACACCAGCCTCTTTATCTTTGCCTGACTCTGCGTTTTGCTGCTCTTGCTCTACCTGGTGCTGAGGGATTCGAAACCAGAAAGTACTGCCTTTGCCTTCTTCACTTTCAACGCCTATTGTTCCGAAATGACCTTCTACGATCGACTTGCAGATGGCCAGTCCAAGGCCTCGCCCTCCTTTCTCTGAATCGTCTTTGGCATCGACCTGTTCGTATCTGTCGAAAATGGCAGCAATTCGTGAGGAAGGAATGCCCCGACCATTGTCTGCCACTCTTACTTCCGCGCAGTTATCAATGATTCTATAGGAGATAGAAATTCTGCCGCCATTGCCGGTGAATTTGATCGCATTGGAAAGCAGATTGACAATCACCTGCACCAGGCGTGATTCGTCGCCATATGCCAATTGTGATTGATTGGGTATCTGTATCGTGACACCATTTCTTTGTGCGAAATTGCCTACTGAATTGACCGAGCGCGAAACTACTGAAAGCAGATCCAGTCCGGACATTTCCATATGCATTTTGCCTGCTTCCATTTTTTCAATGTCCAGCAAGCTGTCGATTAGATTTAAAAGTCTGCTCAGGTCGTCGTGCGAACGCACGATTGTGGACTTTCCTTTTTCATTCAGATTTCCATAAGCACCGGAGTCGAGCATGGTCAGCGCCCCTTGCAGAGAGGAAAGCGGAGTCCTCAAATCATGACTGACCATCGTCACAAACTCCATCTTCAGCCGTTCAATCTCATGCTGTTCGGTAGCATCGTGCACGGTGCAATAAAAAGTGGCCCCTTCGTTTGACCAGTGCAATGACCAGCGGGTGAAACTGATGCTTTTATCTTTTTTGGATATCTTATTTTCGATGGTTGTGTCCAACTGACTCGATATTGCATTATTGAATTCAGATTCGGTTCTTTGGCGGTCGTCTTCGGCAACAAGATCCAGAACGCTCTTGCCGATCAACTCATTTTGATCGTATCCCCAGGCTGTCAGGCATGCGGGGTTGACTTCCTTGAACTTCAGCGCACCGTCAACAGAACAAATCACATCGGCAGCATTTTCAGTAATTGCTCTCTCTTGCCTTGTGGCTTCTTCCAGAGCTCTCGCCATCTTGTGAAAGATCTGATCCAATTGGGCAATCTCTTCATGCCCGCGCAATCTTGAATGCAAGGGAGAACGCGCTGCCAGGGACATTGAATTGTTCATCACGATTTTCAGACGCCTGGTAATGCTGCGACTGTAAAAGACAGCCAGGTACACGCTGATCACCAGAGTCAAAATACCGAAGGCGATCACAAAGACGCGAACTCTATCTCTGGCATCTTCCGGTCTGGAAAAATCTCTTCCTTCAATTTCAGCTACTCGGGTGAGAAATTCTGTATTTGCATGCCGAAATTCTTCTGCCAGCTCTTGCATTTTCATGCGCGTGATTCTGCCTCTGGTGAAATCGCGCAATCTGTCTCCGGTCGGATTCTCAGCCAACATGCTGGCAATTAACTTGGCGACTGGAATTTCAATGCTGCGAAATTGTTGAAGCGCCTGAAGTTCTTCGGGCTGATCTCCGACCAGCTCAGCCAATTGCGCAAGCAGTTCTTGGCTCCGTTTTGTGCTTCTCAAATAACGATTCTTGTAGGTAATATCTTGCGTGTAGCAAAAAGTACCGCCGGAAATAGCAATGTCGACCCAGACTTGACCGAGCATAGATGCTGTTGAATGAATCTGAGCAGAACGTTCTTCTCTGGCCAGTTGCAGTTCCGATTGGTTCAGCAACCAAAGCAAAACTACAACCGATACAAGACCAGTGATCAGTGGAACAGCGACTACGATTGTACCTTTTTGGGCGATTTTCAGGTTGTCCAGCCACTCAAGAAACCCTTCCCGTGGCTTCTTGGCTTCCTGGCGATCGTTGGAAATGCTGGTCTTTTCGTTGACGTCGGTCATTGCCGTAACTTTTGATCCACTCAGAGGCACGCAAATACACCCACTGACCGGAACTATAGTATTCGATTGAGCCTTTGTGCTGCAAGCTGAAGCGGCAGCAATACCAAAAGGAGCACCGACTGTGTCAATGCCCCTCTGGCTTGGTTTTTCCCCTTAAAATCAGTGTCTAAGTTGCGAGTCAACAGCCGGAAGCGCCTCTCTGAGCTGTTCTTTACCAATGAATTTCTGGAATTGCATCATTGGTCTCGGGCGTTCGACATAATCAAGAATGTTGCCTCCGGAATTCTCAATAGCTCTTCTGAATGGTTTGTCCCAGGCTGCCTCTGTATTGATTGCCGCAGCTCTGAAGATTTTTTCCATGGAAGATGAGCGAGGCATCCCGGCAATTTCGGTCAATGTATCGATGGCGCCCTGATTATCACCAATCTTCCGATGAAAGTTGACCAAATCCATCCTGGCCGCAACCGGCTGATCTCTTATTTGCTCAAGCGACCGCAGACCCTGTGACGCTCTTGATTCACTCAATGACGCTTGATCGAAATTTTCAACCATTGTATAAAGCTGAGGATGGTTTTCTTTCAACCAGGCGCGTTGTGCATTATTGAGGTTGATTGGAATCTCGCCAAATTTGCCGTTGGCTGCTTGTCCAAAGGGCAATTTTCCAAGTCCGCTCAATTCCGCCCATTCATGTTTGGAAAGAGTCTCTGCAGCAGTATCACGGATTTTTGCCGTGAGTGCAGCCGTGACCTTCTGCGCTTGATCGAGGGCTATTGCTTGTTTGTCGATCTTTCGATCGAGCATTGGATCGCCGCTTACTAATTTATCTGCTGCCGCTATCTGCTGCAAGAGTTCGCACTGTCGACCACCTTTTTCGAGACTGACCAGAGATTCGCCTTCTTCGCCATCCTTTGCTGTGATTTTGTCGTTGGTAAAAACAGGACTCATATTTAAATAACCGCACTCGGTACCGGTGGTGGAAGCCGGCGTGAATGAATTGAACTTTACTCCTAATGTGTCATCGAACATGCAATCGTCAGCCGATGTGCTTGTATTGTCGTGTAAAACCTTTGCTTGATTTAAAATCTCTACCATGGTGAAATACCTCGCTATCAAGTGGTCCAGCCAGTGGACTAGAATCTGAATTTAAGATCGAAACTCAGGTTGAGCGCGGTGTCGCCTTACCAGCGGTTTGCCCCATACTAGGTCGGCCGGAACGGCGCGGCAATGGGGAGAGATGCTGATTTGACTGTGGTAACCCGCAAACTCGAACGCTTGCCTGAGCATCATTCTGAGTCGAGAACATAACCCAATGAATGGACGGTTCGAATTATCGACGCAGTGCCTTCAACGTCGATTTTCTTTCTGATGCGCCTGATGCATGTATAAATCGCATCCGGGGAAATTTCGGTGTCGTCCGGCCAGCAGCGGCGCAAAAGTGCATCGGTACTGAAGAGTTGATCGGGATGCCTGAGCAAGAATTCCAAAAGAGCAAATTCCATCGGTTGCAGCGCGATTTCTTCATCTTGTCTGGTTACCTTGCGCTTGACCGTATCTAGGACAATATTGCCTTTTGTCAGGGTCGCCGAGCTAATCGTTACGGGCCGGCGCAAGAGGGCACGCACTCGGGCGGCCAGTTCTTTGGGATGAAAAGGTTTGGTCAAATAGTCATCGGCGCCGGCATCAAGACCCGCTTCTTTGTCTATGACAGATGACTTTCCAGTCAACATCAATACAGGGGTCATTTTGCCTTTAGAGCGCAGCTGTTTGCAGATTGCCAGCCCTGACAGCTCGGGCAAGTCCCAGTCCAGGATAATCAGGTCATAGTCGAAGACCATCAGTTTGTCGAGCGCTTCCTGCCCTTTGTAGGCGGTCTCTATGGAGTGGCGTTCCATCTTGAGCCACTCTGTGATTGTGGCTACTAGAGATTGATCGTCATCGACTACCAGTAACTTGCCCACTATTTCCTGAGACTCGAATGATTAGAAAGTGTCTCGCGCCTGTGATCTTAACCATGTTATCAGGTCTTAGAGGATTCTTTACCCGGAAGGCTGCGCATCCCTTTGAAACCGTTTGGACGGAATTTGGACAGATTCTTTCCCTAACTTGATGGAGTAGGACTTCATTTACTGAGGGCGCCCATGGTTCCGGACCCGATAACTGTGAAAGCTAATCTCGATTTTCGCGTTCCTGGCGAAGAGCAGCTCATGCTTGAGAAAAGTGATCCGCCTGAATCGTGCGAAGCTTCAAAGCAACAAATTACTAAGATCCTGATAGTTGATGATTTGATTTCCATGAGAGACCACATGATTGGCCTGCTCAGAAAAATATTGCCCGGCGAACTCGATTTGGCAGTTGCCGTCGATGCTGACGAGGCAAAGTCAATTGCAGTCGCGCAAAAACCGGATGCGGTGATTGTCGATACGCAGATTGGCGAGAGCAGCGGATTTAAAATCGCCGAAAAAATTTGGAAAGACTCTCCCAATACAAAAATATTATTTTGGTCGAGAACACACAAAGAAAAACATGTTTGGGAATTGGAGAGAATCAGGCCCCGGTGCACCAGCTATGGTTATATCTTAAAAAGCGAATCGGACGCGAAGTTGGCCTATGCAATCGAAAGCATCGTCCTGCACGACAACCCGTATCTTTATCCGTTATATAGGAATTCGCAAATTGGCTTGCGCAGTCAGATAGACGAACTCACTGAAGCGGAATTGGAGACACTTGAGGATGTCGCTATTGGATTGACAGACAGAGCGATCGCACAGAGGCGCCACATCAGTGTCAGGGGTGTGCAAAACAGGATTTCGATTCTGCTTTCTAAAGTATTAAGAGGAGAATGTGGCATCGTCCACGAAAAGACTGGAATGGAGTCGCTCAACCAGCGCTCTCGCCTTGTCTATCTGGCGCTGTGCCGCGGGCTGATCGATCAAGAAGATATTGAAGAACGTAATCGAGAGTTTTTTGCCTGGCTGGATGCAGAAAATTACTCGACGCCATGATGAATGACTGAAATACCGGCAGTCATCTCAGTTACTAAAAACCTAGTGGAGGTTATAAACATATGTCGTTTTCTAATTTTCGCAGCAACGAAGACTTTCGTCCTCGCACAGACGATACATTGAATGCTGCCGTATTTCTTGAGCCGCCTCCTCGTCTCAACAATGGAGATGTTGCCGATAGAAGTGGTGGCACCGTCAACAATGCACAGGCGCTGCGCAGCGATACGTCGGCTCCATTTCTTCCTGGTGCCGATCAATTGCTGGCTGCATTGAAGGACGCAGCGCAGGACGCGCCGCGTATAAATGTCGTGCGCCAGGTAGAAGCTGGAACGAGAGAAACACCTGCATCTGACAGAATTAACGCCGCCTCTCCATCTCAGCGTATTCACGATTTGATCCATGGCCTTGGAGACGTCACAGGTGTTTATCTGGGATCTGAATCATATCGTAATCGAGAACAGGCACAGCGAGAATTGACCGCCCTGGGCACAGCAGCTCTGCCTCAGCTGCTCCTCTCGTTTTCCAATAATATAGATCTGGAAACGACAAGGCGAGCCGAACGAGCGGTCCGCGATATATTCAGTAATCTCAGCGATATGCAATTGCTGGATCTAAGAGATGCGAATCTGCGTTCGCGAATTGTGTCCGGTGGGTTGGGGCGAAGACCTACAGACGCAGAGAATGAACGCCTCAACTCGATGCTGGATGAGAGGATTACCAATTCGGTTCAGAATAGACTGATCACTCCCGAGTGGTTGCGTGTACAGCAGATCTATCCCACTAATAAGTTCGACATCCCACCAATACCGACGGAAGAATCTGTCAGACAATCCGACAGAATGGCTACTCCGGAAGGCCGTCGCGATGTCGCACAGAGGCTCTCGCAGTTGACTGCGCTATTTTCTTCAGACCGGACAACAAACGCCGAGCGTGAGCTGATTACACGTCAATTGAGAGAATTGAGTCAAGTGATGTCTCCGGAGCAGATTGCTAATAACCGAATTAATTCCAGACTGTATCGGGCGGAATTTTTACAGAGCAACGATCCGGTTGGAAGTGAAAATACGATTCATAGACATGTCCTGGAAGCGTATCGATTGAATCAAGCAGAACGCAGGGGCAGCATTCTCAAGTCGATATATGGTATGGGCCTCGACACCAATGAAAACTTCATGCGGCAATTTTCCATGCAGGCTCCAGCAGCCGACGTAGCGACAATGCGTCAATGGCGTCAAGATGCAAATATGCGTCCACTCGGTAACAAAGATAACGGACGCTGATTTTTTGCTTCAAGACTTATTAATTTTCGAAGCAACACGCAAGCTACTTGATCTTTCCTATTTTGATGCCATCAAAAAATTCAGGAGGCAGTTTGGAAGACTTATAACTTTGCCCACCGGCTGCAAATAGGTACTGAAGACCAGCAGATACGCACACTATTGCTTTGGTCGCAACGCCAGCATTATCGGTGATTGTGTATTCTTGAGCAGATAATCCTTGAAAATTGAATGCCTGCTCTAGCTTCGATTTTTTGCCCTGGCTCATGCCGGATAGCATCGTATTCATCGCTTGTGTGCGCTGATCATCAGTGATGCACGCTGTTTTTGGTGTGCAGACGGTGACCGTATAGTCGACACCCTCAGCGGTGCCTTTCCAGGTCGTGCCGGTTTTGTCTGCGCTGTCTTTTGCCTTAAACCCCGGTGGGAATTTGAAGGAAAGACGGTATTCCGGGCGCGCAACACTTGCCCAGGGGAAAGCAGGCTTTGCTTTGGCGGGAGCGGCTGCTGCTTCTACCGGAGTTGTCGCTGCTTTATCACTCTGTGTCGCTTCCACTTTTGACACTTCGGGTGGCGCCTGCGTCTGATGTTCGCTGGCGTTAAAACTGTTTATCAGACTTTTAAAGCGCTCCTTAAATTCCTGGATGCCGTCCTGAGGAAAAATGACGACGGCGAGTAGATGGGAATTCTGCCCTTTTGAGTAAGGCGCCATGGTCAAAACCGAGTAAAATCCATTTGGTTTTTCAGCGGGGATTTGGTCCTTATCTGCTCCTGTGTACTCCCCTGGAGTTAATGTGACAGTGCCGACAATGCCTCCATCGGCGGGGACCATGGCCGGACGGTCAGGATAAAATCCATTCTTCTTTCTTGATTTGAACTCGAAGTGAATTTCGCTGCGGCCTTTGTCAATCACTGCTTTGGGATAAAACTCGCGCACTAGCTTTTCTACTGCTGTGCAGGGATCGTGTGCGACGGAGGCGTGTAAATCCGCAGGTTCAGCCAGGACCGGCATACACTGAAAGAGCGGAAATACCGCTGAACTTCCACATAGAAGAAATACGAAAACCAGGTTCGATTGCTTTCTTGACAACATCGATCGCACTCCCTGCTCTTATCATTCATGATTTGCCTCGTACCACTCTATATTAAGCACAATCGGATCGATGTTGGGCAGTCGGAATTCGGAAATAAAATCGGCTTCCCTGACCTGACTGGCTTTCCACTGCGATTGTCCCACCATGCAGTTCAACCAATGCCTTGCATATTGCCAAGCCAAGTCCTGAGCCGCCCTTTACCATTGCGTCTGCTACTTCCACCTGTCTGAAGCGATCGAAGACTTTGCTCAATAAGTGCTCGGGGATGCCTCGGCCATTGTCGCTGACACTGATTTCGATAAATCCCGGCAATTCCAGAGCTGATATGGTCACTGTTCCTCCTTGAGGAGAGAACTTGATGGCGTTTGTGAGCAAATTGATAAGAACCTGCACCATTCGGTGCTCATCAGCATATAGATTCAAGTTCGCAATGGCTGTCTCGAATTTTATTTGCTTTGCCTGAGCCTGCACCTGCACGTTCTGAATCGATTGCTCTATCATTGATGAAAGGCTGATTGTGGAAGCATCCAGCTCGAGCATCCCGGCTTCCAGTTTTTCAATGTCGAGAAGATCGTTGATCAGCCTGAGCATCAGCTCCGTGCTGGTGCTGGCAAGCTTTAGACTCTTCTTGCCTTGATCATTGAGTTGTCCGGTCATACCGGTTTCGAGTATTGAATATATTATGCTAATCGCATTCAAAGGGCTGCGGAGATCGTGGTTGACCATTTGCACCACTTCATTTCTCAGGCGTTCGGCTTCTTTGCGTTCGCTGATGTCACTGATCACGCAAAACAGTCTTTTCTCCGCAGGCATATATTTGGTGGTCCAGAGAGTATGGGCGGTTGTGCCGTCTGCTTTGTTGATACGCGCTTCAAATGAATCGCCGTTCACTGTCAGCATCTCAAAAGGCGGTTGAGCTCGTAAGCTTATCAATGTTCGGATATTTTCCATTGCCTGTTTGCGATCGTCCTGGGTGATGATGTCAATCGCCTCTGAGCCGATCAATTGCTTGGGTTCGTATCCAAGAATCTTCAGGGATGCATTATTGAGAGTGGTGAAACGGAACGAAGAATCGTCTATGTAGCACAAAACATCATGAGCGTTATCGAAAAGATCGCGTTGTCTGCTGGCAGCGTCCAGCAATGTATTGGCCAGATCACTGAAGGCATTTTCTAACTTTCCAAATTCGTCTGTTTTCAGCGCGGTAGAAGCAAGGCGTTGTCCTCGCCTGAGCTGTCCCATTTTTTCGTTGAGCGAATTCAGTCGCTTGATGAATTGACGGTTAAGAAACAGCGCAAAAATCCCCAAAGCGCCAACGTTGAAAAGGCTGCCGGCGACCGCCACCGCAAACCATATGCGTCTTGATTGCGCCTGACTTTTCGAGTCTTCTGCAGGCGGTATTCGCTGCGGATCGATTAATTGAAACAATAACGCTTCCAATTCATCCTCATTCTCTTTTACATGCTGATCTCCAACTCTTTCCATTACGATCAGGTCATTGGTTTTCTTGACTATGTTATCGACCAGTTTGCAATTGTCTGGAGACTTAATCCAGAATTTCTTCAGGTACTCGCTCAAGTAATTGATACGTTTGCGATAGGCTTCGCAACCCTGATCGACTGTGGCATTATTTTGAGGAGCGATCTTGACTAATAGGATGGCGCCTACGCTTCTTTTGGCCAGATTCCTGATGGCAATGCTAATGTTTCTTGTGCGTCCGGCCTGTACTGCAAATAAGTCTTCATCTCTGACCATCAAAAGACTGCCGATTAAAAGCAACTGAATAATGATCGCAAAAGTGAAGAGGAGCAAACTTCTCTGTGCCAGAGTCAAACCGCTTGCTGAGATTAGAGAGTTCTTCGCCTTCATAACGAGTTTCCTCGATCTTTAGAGGGCGGTTGCCCTCTAAGAGATGCCGGAACATCCAGGGGGATGCGAAACGAAAAGGTGCTGCCCGAGCCGACTGTGCTCGCGACGCTTATGTCGCCGCCATGCAATTCTACAAGCGCCTTGCATATAGAAAGCCCCAGACCGCTGCCTCCCTTTTGAGTGGCATCGGACGCCTTCAGCTGGTTGAAGCGGCCAAAAACTGAATCTAGCAAATGCGCTGGGATGCCACGCCCCTCATCGCTAACAATAATGTTGGCCAAGCCAGGCAATTCATCGACGTTGAGACTGATCTTGCTGCCTGCCGGCGAGAACTTGATGGCATTGGATAGAAGATTTATTAGGACCTGTACGAGGCGCTGTTCATCAGCATATAAAGTTAACTCCGTCGGTCTGCTCAGGATGGCTATTTCCTTTGCGCCAGCTAAACTAGCGACTGACTCGATTGCTTGCTGAAACACATCTGCTGCGCGGACATAACACTTATCCAACTCGAGCATTCCTGTTCTCATTCGCTCTGCGTCAAGAAGGTCGTTTACGAGTTTGAGCATGCGCATGGTACTGCGTTTGGCCACCCCGACCTGTTCGATTCCTTTTGGCGCCAGTTCTCCATACATTCCTTCCTCTAAAAGCTCGTGAAAACTCGAGATTGCCGCCAGGGGACTTCTCAAATCGTGGCTTACCATTTGCAGAACTTCTTGCTGGAGTTGTTCGGCTGCCTTTCTTTGCGTAATGTCGTGGGCAATGCAAAAGACAGTTTTGTCCTGAGGCGACCAGCTTGCCGACCATTGCAGATCGATGACAGATCGGTTTTCGCAAACTATTCGGGTTTCAAAAGAGATCTGATGTTCTTCTTTTGCAATTGTTTTTATCTCTTCAGCGAATTGCTCTTGTTGGCTGGTTTCAATTAGATCTATAAGCCAAGCTCCTTTCAGCGACTCAGGGCGGAAACCCAGCATGGAGATGGCTGCGTCATTGACTGCTAGGATTCGTCCATTTGCATCGACGGAGCAAATTAGAGCCTGAGAGTTTTCCATCATTGCTTTGTATGGATGTACGGTCTCCTTGAGTTTTTCAGACAATTCGTGAAATTCAGCGTCCAGGCTGGTTAGTTCGTCATTGCCGCTAACAATGGCATGGAGCTCTTGCTCTCTGGCCATTCTATCGACATTGTCCAGCATCACTCTCAATCGCTTCAGTATGTCGCGAGTGAAGAATATGCCAAGCAATACCAGCAGGATGAAGTTAATCACGGCGCCAGCTGTCAGGATATTTCTCTCTAATCCTCGTATCTTCGCCTGCAGTTGAGGATCGCTGCTCTCAACTTCTTCGTTCATTATCTGTCCTCTGAGCTGGGCAATCCCAAGTTTTAGAGGGCTGTGGCACAGTTGATAAGCTTGTTTGCGGTCGATTTGCAAGCCGGCTTGCTTCGTCATGGCCACTAATTTGGAGCGAGCATCGTAAATTTGATCGAGCCCGATGAATGTTTGCTTTATAGATTCTCTGATCTTGTCGAAGTCTTCAGCCTCAATCACTTCTCGGCTGCGGCGCTCGGGGAAGTCTCTATAAAGCTCTTTGAGTTTTTGTATGTCTGCTTTGAGGTTCTGAAGATAGCGGTCACAGTCGGGATCGAGGGGCGATTCTTGATCAACTGAGGTCTTGATGCGTCGCAAAACGGCAAAATCGTCAAGCATGTATTTAGTCCAGGCATCGTGAATATCTTTGTCTTCTTGCGCCCTCTGCGGATAAAATCCGCTCTCCAGATGAAGGAGAGTCAGACCGACCAGAAGCCCGCTCTGTACAATCGTCGGTATTACAAGCAGGATAAATCCCTTGGTCGCAAGGTTGATCCGCATTTTATTAACCAAGCACTCTGGAGATTTTGTAGTTTTGTCGAGACATGCACCAGACCAATCGTTCGTTTGGCTGAGACATTTGGTCTTGCTGCTTAATCGATGTTTGCTCAAAAGTCCGTGCGGTCGCCGGGTTGCTGCAAAGTTGTCCGGACAGTTCTTCCAGGGGCGAGCGCGTATGATCGGTGCCGTCAATCATTGGCAAGACTTTGTCAAACTCAAAAATCGTGTCGAAGGCTGTGTATTTGCCGAAACGCAGATCATGTTTTGGATCATTGACTTGAGGCAAAAGATTGAATCGTTCTTTGAATGCCAGACGCTGCCCGACAAAAATCTCCACCGTATTATCGAAGCAATCGAATTGCCATTTTTCCGACATTGCGATTCGTCCGGCCCGCCAACTCTCACCGAATAAAAGTTTGCTTGTCTCTTGCATGTCAATGCGAATTTTTTGAATTAAGTGAGCGCTCCTGGCAAAAATCAAAGGATGGGGCAAGAACTGCAGAGAGCTATTTTCATTCAGCCGAATTCTGATTTCCTGAATTGATTGGCCCGGATAAATCAAGCAAGCGGCTTGTGTCTTTAATGTCAGCGATGCATTTTCTTCCACAACCACATCGAGAATGTGTGAGTCACCATCGAGTAATCCGGAAGAAGGTGTCTTGAGAAAAACTGTAGGATAAGGTTTCTTTTGCAGATACACAGGTTGATGCAATTGCAGCGGTGCCTTGCCGTACTGCTCGCAGACTATCGACATCTGGTCTTTCTGCACTACTTTTAGTCTGGCAATGCCGACGTTACGCACGTTGAAGACCTTCAAACAGCACGTTTTGCATCAACCATTCGATGACCTTATCGACATTGACATTGTGCCTCAAGTCTGTGAAAACAAAAGGTCTGCTCTGCCGCATCAACTTGGAATCGCGCTCCATGACCTCCAGACTGGCGCCTACGTGGGGAGCCAGATCGATTTTGTTGATGATCAACAAATCAGAGCGGCAAATGGCCGGACCGCCTTTGCGCGGAATTTTGTCACCTTCGGCAACGTCAATCACATAAATAAAGCTATCCACGAGCTCGGGGCTAAAAGTTGCTGCCAGATTATCTCCACCGGATTCGAGAAAAATGATGTCGGGAGAAAACTGCTTCTCCAATTTTTCAAGCGCATCAATATTCAATGAAGCATCTTCTCTTATGGCGGTATGGGGACAGCCCCCGGTTTCAACGCCAATAATTCGCTCCTGGGGCAGGACTTCCTGCCGAATCAAGAACTCAGCGTCTTCCCTTGTAAAAATGTCATTGGTTACTACAGCTACTGAGTACTTTGCGGACAATTCCCGGCAAAGACAAGCCACCAGCGCAGTTTTACCCGAACCGACTGGACCGCCGATACCGACCCTGGTCGTGCGTCTGCCTGACATCTTAATACCTCTTTGAGTGCAAGCTTCAACTATAATATCCGCCTACTTCGGGTAAAGTCGAATGCATTTAACCCCACAAGAGCAAGACAAATTGATGATCTTCGTGGCCGCGCAGCTTGCTGAAAGAAGGCAGGCTCGAGGCTTGAAGTTAAATTATCCGGAAGCGGTTGCGCTCATTACTTTCTGGGTCCTTGAAGGTGCTCGAGATGGGCTTTCAGTGGCTGAGCTGATGAGCAAAGGCATAAACGTTCTGACACGCGATGATGTTATGGAAGGAGTTGCCGACATGATTCACGAGATACAGGTAGAAGCGACGTTCCCGGATGGAACCAAACTGGTAACCGTGGCCAATCCGATTCGTTAAAAATGCAGTTTCTACGAAATTTTTATGTCTCTTAAGGACCAGGAACGAAGGCTAAGATGAAACCAGGCGAATACTTTATTGAAGATAAATCCATTGTTGCCAACGCAGATCGCGATCAAATCACAATTTCTGTGAGCAATACAGGCGACCGGCCGATACAGGTAGGTTCTCACTTCCATTTCTTTGAAACCAATCGTGCCCTCCGTTTTGACCGGGAGAAAGCACTGGGCATGCGACTTAATATTCCTGCTGGTACGGCAATACGTTTTGAGCCCGGGCAAACGCACGAGGTGCATCTGGTTGGCACGGCCGGCTCGCGTATCATTTATGGTTTTAACGGACTGGTGGAAGGTGATCTGAGCGATGATTCCGTCGTCCAGGCTGCATTGCAAAAAGTGAAGGATTTTGTGAAACATGACTGATTCATCAAGAGCCTTTCTTCGCTTGTTGCAGATCAGTGATTCGGCTTTGCCGATTGGTGCATATTCACACTCCTTTGGCTTAGAGACCTTAATCTGCAACGGTACTGTCTTTGATGCAGTGAGCGCTGGGTCTTGCATCGAAAACATTTTGGTGAGCTCAATTGCGCCGCAGGAAGGAGCAGCTTGCGCGCTCGCTCATGAATATCGCATAGCCGGAGATCACGATGCATTTGCTGCTCTCAATGATTTGCTTACGGCACTGAAGTGGCCGAGTGAAACGCTCAATGCCTCCCTCGAATTGGGTGCACGTTTGTTGAGACTTTCTTTTTCGCTTGGCTGGATTGACAATCTTCAAGAAGAGCGCTGCCATCACGCCTGTGCCTTTGGTTGGATTGCGTCGGCTCTGGGCGTTTCAAAGAAAGAGACATTGTCGACTTTTCTCTTTACCAGTGCCTCTTCTCTAGTATCAGCCTGCGTCAGGCTTGTGCCGTTAGGACACACGGATGGACAGCGAATACTTTCCAACCTGGCAGGCCCGATTGAGAAACTCTGCGCTAGTTATATAGAAACCGACATTTCCAATGTGGGTAGTTGTGCACTCATATATGAGGGCGCTTGCGTTCAACATGAGCATCTTTATTCGCGGATTTTTCAGTCCTAGAGCTCGGGTAGTTCCGCTGAAACCAGCATGACCGTTGAGGTATAAAAAGAATGACGTTAAATATACCTAGAGAAAAATATGTGTCAATCTACGGTCCCACTGTCGGCGATCGCATCAGGCTGGCTGACACTGAGATAGTCATAGAAGTGGAGAACGACTTGCTCACTTACGGTGAGGAAGTCAAATTTGGCGGCGGCAAAACGATTCGCGACGGTATGGCCCAGTCGCCTGATGCCACCAGCAGCGGCGGCGCGCTTGATTTAGTGATAACCAATGCATTGATCCTGGATTGGTGGGGCATCGTAAAGGCGGACATCGGCATTAAGGATGGAAGAATTGTTGGTATAGGTCAGGCAGGCAATCCTTACGTTCAGCCGAATGTGACAGCAAACATGGTGATCGGCGCCTCTACCGAAGTACTGGCAGGCGAAAATAAAATCGTTACTGCAGGCGGTATCGACACGCATATACACTTTATCTGTCCTCAGCTCTGTGAAGTTGCTATCGCCTCCGGTATCACAACGATGATGGGCGGCGGCACAGGACCTGCTTCCGGCACCAATGCTACCACCTGCACACCCGGACCATGGAACATGCATCGCATGCTGCAGAGTGCCGAAGCATTCCCGGTCAACCTGGGATTTTTCGGAAAGGGCAATTGCAGCACGGAAATACCGCTGGCTGAGCAGATCGAAGCCGGCGCCTGCGGCCTGAAAATGCACGAAGATTGGGGCACCACTCCGGCGGTTATCGACGCCTGTCTATCTGTCTGTGACAAATTCGACGTGCAAGCAGCGATTCACACCGACACCCTGAATGAGTCCGGCTTTGTCGAAGATACGATCAGGGCAATGAAGGGTCGCACCATTCATGCCTTCCACGCAGAAGGGGCAGGGGGCGGTCATGCTCCGGACATCATAAAGATCGTCGGCGAAGCCAATGTGCTTCCCAGTTCTACCAATACGACCAGACCGTTTACGGTCAATACGATCGACGAACACCTGGACATGTTGATGGTCTGCCACCATCTTCAAAAGGATGTGCCTGAAGATATTTCCTTTGCCGAATCAAGAATCAGGGCACAAACAATTGCGGCTGAGGACATGTTGCACGACCTCGGCGCAATGTCGATGTTTTCATCTGATTCGCAAGCAATGGGGCGTACCGGAGAAGTGATAATCCGCACCTGGCAGACGGCGGATAAAATGAAGCGCCAGTTTGGACCACTGACCGAAGACAGCTACAGAAATGATAACCAAAGAGCCAAACGCTACCTGGCGAAATATACAATCAACCCGGCCATTGCTCACGGAGTAGGACACATTGTTGGCTCTGTAGAAGCCGGAAAATGGGCGGACCTGGTTCTATGGGACCCCCGCTTTTTTGGTGTGAAACCGGAAGTGGTACTGAAAGGTGGCATGATTGCTTATGCGCAGATGGGTGATGCCAATGCCTCCATACCGACTCCACAGCCTGTTTATCCTCGACCAATGTTTGCCAGTTTCGGCAAGGCAACTCTGGCTACGAGTCTGCTGTTCATGTCAAAGGCTTCAGTAGAATCAGGAGTTCCCAAACGGCTTGGCCTTGAGAAAACCGTGATTGCGGTTGCCGGTTGCAGAAGTATCGGTAAGGTCGATATGAAATTGAATGATGCCACCCCCGAAATCAGGGTGGTGCCCGACACCTATGAGGTATTTGTCAATGGCAAGCTGGCTACTTGCGAGCCGGCCAGTGTGCTTCCTCTGGCTCAGAGATACTTTTTGTTTTAGTGGAGAATTCGTCTATGGTGATCTTGATTGAATCCATTCCTGAGCAAAGAGCGGCCAATGGTCCCGTCGAATACATTGAACTGACCTGGCACGAACGCACAAAGCCGCGCCTTCGCTCTAAAACCACCGCCGGCAATGACGTCGCCCTTGCTCTTCCTCGGGGCAGTGTGCTGCATGATGGTACGCTCGTCTACGATACTCCTGAAAGAAGCATTGTCGTTCGCGCTAATCTGGAGGATGTTGTTCTTGTCGAGCCGGCTGATGTGAGAGAAGCTTGCAAAATAGCGCATCATTTGGGCAACTGGCATCGCAGTTTGGAACTCTGCGATGGGGGAGTGATTGCCACAGAGAACGATCAGCCCCTTGAAGATTGGCTAAAGAAAAGCGGATTTAAGTATTCACTGGAAAAAAGAGCTTACAGTCCGGATGTGCGTGGCGACGCTCACGATTGAGTACTGGGAATCTAGCACACAGCTTAATAACAGGCGCTCGGCGGGAACATCCGTCGCAAAAAAGTGTCAATCTGGGTCGAACTAAGGCTATTTGAGGGGGTCTTGAAGGTGTCCGCTGCCAAAGTCAGCCAGTCGATCCAGGACCTTAAGCGACAATGAAAAATTCAATATTTGTTTCGATCCTGGTCATACAGACCGCACTGTTACTGTTGCCGCAGGGATCAGTAGCGGCTGGCCCGGTTGCAGGAGGCGGAAGGGCAATCGGCGGTGCGCAGGCGTCTACGGCGGTAACTCGCGGTGTCATGCCTGGTTTTGTCCCTGGACACAGCATGAATCGGGGAAATTTCGGCAGACTGCATCGCAATCGGCTCTTCTTTCCATATTATGGCTACAGTTATGTTCCATACGCATCAGACGAGCCCAGTCTGTCTGACGAATTCGGCGACACTCGCAAGATGTTGGACGAAAGCAAAAGCAAGCAAAAGTTGGGAAATGGCGAGTATGCTCATTTGAGCAGGCGATTGAATGACTTGAAAGGAAAAGCGCGATCGCTCGACAATGCTGGTGGTGGCGCAATGGATCAGGGCTCAGAAGAAGACATTCGGCGTGATCTACGTCAGTTGCAGGGCGAGGCAGAGCGAAGCCTTAGTGAGAGCAAAAACAATCGCGTCTACTAAACAGGCCTGATAGGGTGGTATTGATAGGGCTCGAATCTTGATGTAGATTTAGACAAACCTACTGGTTTATCTAAATGGAAGATGGCGAAAAAGGCACTTTTGTAATTCAACTAGATCAATTCCTCAAATTGGAGGGCGTCACGCAATCTGGCGGTGAGGCAAAACATCTGATTCAATCGGGCCAAGTCAAAGTGAATGGCGAAACTGATATCAGACGAAAACGCAAGCTAAGGGCCGGCGACATCGTGGAAGTGTTTGGAAACACTTATACCGTCGATGGTGAAATAAAATAGCACCCGAGCAATTCAAGGCTGAATACTCAGATGCAATTTTATTATAGGTTATACGATTATCGGAGAGCTTTTGTGCTTTACGCGGCTTCGTTCAAGAAAGACGCCATCTGCGCTTGCATTTTTGTGCGGGCACGGGAAATTCTTGATTTTACTGTACCGAGTTCAACTTTCATCAGCACTGCAATTTCCTCATAGGACAGACCATCAACTTCGCGCAGAAGAACAGACTGTCTAAATTCTTGGGGAATTCTATCGAGTGCTTCGGTGAGCGCTGTTACCAATTCCTTGCGTTGAAGAGTGGTATCAGGTTGAGTAGTGTGGTCGGCAATAAGTCTTTCCATTTTGGTTGTGCCATCTTCTGATTCAATTGGCTCATCTAGCGAAATTACGTCCTGGTTGCGAACTTTTCTGCGCAATTCATCGTAGCAGAGGTTGGTCACGATGCGACCTAACCAGCCTTTAAAGGCTCCCGGGGTTCTCAATTGATCGATCGACTTCCACATTCTGATTTGTGCTTCCTGCACAATATCTGATGTATCGGACAATTCAGGGAAACGGACTCGTACCATAGCAATAAGAGTCGAATGATGGCGTTTCAACAATACATCGATAGCGTCTTTTCTCTGAGCCTGACAGGCTAAGATCAATTCTTCGTTGGTCATCTCAATCAAACTTTTTTCCGGCTTGACGAGTGACAGATGGCTCTTTCCAGTGGTTTTCGAAGAAAGTCTTTTTGCATTAGCGTTCATGGTCAATAGTCTCCAGACTTATTTGATAGAAACCCACAGCAAAGCTGCACCAACTTGGTGTGTTATCTGCGCAACTGCGCTCTAACTAATTGGTAAACGTCATCTGCTTCCGGCTTACATTTCTATTGTGCCAAACTCCGGGGGGTGCAACAAGGACGGTTTACCCCACCAAACCTGGCAAGGATATCGCTTGGGCGAAGTCTGCATAACCTTAGTAAGTAAGACATTACGGGTGGAGTGAAGGTATATTTCGGGCGCCTGTATGGGGTTCACCCCTATAATCGTGACCCTTTGCCTCCTCCCAGCTCAATCGAAATAGGTATTTGCCTGCCTGAACGTCAAACAGGGGCATCGCGCTGGCTCAACGCGAAAGAGAGGCAGTCTCCCGGCCTCTCATGTACCTTATATAAGGGAACAGACCAACTCTGTTTTACTTGTGGCTGGGTAGCCTGCTGCTCCTGCGGCCACGTTGCACAATCGAACGTCATGAATACCTCGCGATCGTTCCAATGTCCGATCCCGTTCAATGAACTGCGAGGTCGACACGGAAAACACAATAAGTGCGATTGGCTAAGGTGTTTGGCTTATGGAACCTTTACACAGTTGGGTGGTCTTCCAACTGTATAGCTTTTTTGGAGAAATGAGAGCATGGGTATCCTGACCTTTATTTTGTTTTTGATCGTTGCGGCTGCTTGCGCATATCTCGGTGAATCCATAGTTCCAAATTCTGCTCCCGGTGGATTCTTTATTTCGGCAATCATCGGAGTTATTGGAGCCTGGGTTGGCAGCAGTCTGGTCGGTCATTTTGGACCTGATCTTGCCGGTGTTTCTCTGATTCCATGCATTTTGGGATCGGCATTGTGTGTGTTCGTATTTTCTCTTTTCAGAGGCGGTTTTCGCAAAAAAAGAAATTAGTCTTTCCTGCTGAAAGGAAGAAGGCTGTCGTTTACAAGATTTTTTGGCAAAGCTTCACGCGCCAGACTAATGTTGATCATTTAACTAAAGGATATGGGCAATTTTTTTCATTGCCGCTGGATGTGAGAACTGAATATTTAGAGTGCGCATATAAGTTTGCAGACCGGCGTCTTGAATTGGAATCAGGTGTGCGTCCTCTCCAGACTCGTTATGGTGAGAATGCCAGTAGTTTGGTGGAGTGACAAAAGCAGAATATGGTTTCCAATCTTGTCGTATAGGATTGATCAATTGTCCGTCCTGACCAATCTCTTGCGAAATCAATGTGTAGCAGCCGGGATTGCAGT
Source organism: uncultured Candidatus Obscuribacterales bacterium (assembly GCA_964531315.1). Classification (GTDB taxonomy): domain Bacteria; phylum Cyanobacteriota; class Vampirovibrionia; order Obscuribacterales; family Obscuribacteraceae; genus QKMZ01. The sequence goes on from CAZHEZ010000002.1 coordinate 91,372, forward strand.
CTAAAATCAAGTCGAGCGCCACTGAGTTATGTCGGTGCGGCGGCTGATTAGAGTCTTTGGGAAGCAGTCCGAACATCGCCCAAAGTGTATGGGTGACTGTCATGGTTTGCGGAAAGTGCTTGTTTGCCAGGAGCACAGAAACCCGATTGCGATCCCTGCTGGCGGGATCAGCGGCAATCTGTGCCAGTGCACTTTTGCACTCTTCGGCTTTGTATAAGGTTGGTGAAAAGCGCTCTTTGGTTGCAGTCACACCAAGATATCGAAGCAGCGGTTCGTCGCTTATCCAATAGAGTGCCGAGTCAGCTTCTGCCGAATGGGTCAATTCGCTACCGCACGGAACCACGAAAAAATCACCGGCTTTCCACTCTATAGACAGCTCATTTCTCGATGTGATGCCACTTCCACGTATCACATAGAATAATTCGGAAGTTGCATTTACCGCAGTGCAAATCTCCTTGCCTGGCTCGATGCGAATGAACGCGGCAGAAAGATTTGGGCTGGTTGCCGGACTATCACAAACGAGCTTTTCACCCAAATCAAAAGGAATTACACGGGTTGGACCTTGCTCGTGCAGATCGCTCAACAATTCTCCAAACGGTACTGCAGTAATTGTTCCCCTATCTAACGGGCTGGCGGCCTTGGTATATTCGAAAAATTCGACATCCTTTTGCAGATCCAATTGTGCTGTGCTCTTCATATGATTCGCCTCAATGGTCACCAGATTATACAGTGTCTTCAATATCTCAGTTGCGACCTGCCACAGCTAAGGTTCTACAGATATGGCTGCAGCTCCTGCCGCACTATTTCAGCGCAATGAGGCCATGCTTCGGAGAATTTGGGAGTTAGTCTCTGATTGTCCGAGACATCGATATTCGCACGCTTGATAAGCTCAACCGCCACAAGTTGTGCACAAACCTCTGTGCGTGATTTCCATGCAAATCCCTGGCCTTGTGGATGACCGCCATCTTCCCTGAAGGCTGCTATGAATGCATTTGAGCCGGAGATCTTTTTGCTGAAATCAAAGGCATGGCCAGATTCATGAAACAAGACTTTGTTATTGACGGGCTTATTGAGATAGGTCTCGCCAATGACAATTTTTTGCTTGTCGTGCAGGGTTTCACCCATGAGATTTTTGTACGTCCATTCAGGGTGTTCCTGGTTATGCAGCGGCTTGGCATTGTGAGACTTTTGATAGTCGTCGACGGAAGTATAAAGAACAACGTGATAGCCCATAGACCACAAATAGTCTTTGTAGCGTCGAGGCATTTTGCTCAGTGCCCACCAAACATTTTGATAAGACTGATTGACGAAATTGCCGCGTGTTTCAATCTGAATTGCAGACTTGTCTTCGGCACTGACTTCTTCAGCGTTGCCTGCCATTCCATAGAAAAACGCAGCCATAACGGGCAACCACACGATTGCTGCAACTGGCGAACGGTGACGTGTGCTTTTCATAACGGAATACTAGTCTTGCAAAATCGCTTCAAAAGTTGCCGGATGATTTCATTTCGGAGCGGTGATGCTTATATCATTGCACACCAATTCTAAACCTGTTTGAATTATTTCGGCTTGCCATCTTTCCCTAAAGTCAGAATTGGCGCAATGATTGTCGGATTGCTCGGTACTCCGCCTACGACTCGCCGCAGTATTTCTCGTGAAACCAAAGGCACTGGATTGGTTACTTCAACATTGACCTGGAAATCATCGCTGCCGGCATTTCTTGTAAGAAAGATGCGCTTGATCTCAACTTGATTGTCTATTTGTGCCAGAGTGCTTAAATATGCAGGAACATCCAGCTTGACCTTGATTCCTTTGATGTCCTTGAGTTCCGGATATTTTCCTTCGCCCAAAGTCATGCTGGCTGCACCAAGCTCGATACTGCTCAATTTGATGCCCGCCGCCAGTTCTCGCTTGTCCGCGAAAGGCAAATCAACTGTGCCGTCTCTATCAATTACCAGGCGATCTCCAGAGACTTTGGAAATGCTCTTGATTCCCGCAACTGCTTTCTCCAGAATTTTGGATGAATTGTAATCCAGTTCGACTCCACCCACAGTCAGACCCATTTTTACAAGCTTTACAGGATCCTGCGACTCGAGTTTTGTCGGTGGTAAATGTTTTAGCGCTTCATTGACTTTGACGATCGGAGATTCGAGTGCGTTTTTGGCCCAAACTGCTTCGAATTGATCCTCGCGCCTCGGCTGGTAAAAGGCCTCGACCGCTGAAGACTTAAGAGATTGACGTTCGCGAGCGTTAGGGTCAAAGTGAGTCGGACCCTGCCGAGGATGGCAACGCATGCACGCCTGAGGATCTGGAATTTCTTTCAAAGTCGGAATCGAGTCCAGAGCACCGACCAAACTGCCTATTTTGGTGTTGAGTTCAGCCGAGCCAGGAATGAGTTTCTCTATAGCCTGTCTGCATTTTATGCGTTCTTCTTCTGTACCGGCTGCCGAATAGTTTCTGCGAATGTGCCTCAATTCATCCTTTTCTTCAGGTTTGAGTTTTGCTTCCGCCTGACTCCTGCGGCCCTGCAACCAGTGGATTTCGTTGGTGGTGGCATAGTATTCGTCACTTTTGTCCTGGCGAAAATCCAGAGTGCGAAAGTTTTCAAAACCATTCGCATTTCTTCCTGGTGCGCCAAGACCAAGCTTGCGATCATCTTGCATTTGCTGGATGAATTTTTTCAATGCTTCTTGTTGAACAGGATCTGCAGCGGCTGGTCTAGCCACTTCAATAGGATCGGCCATATTAATGCACCTGGGAGGTCTGTGCTCGTATTTATTCGCTTGCCCATGATTTTGGACAAGTTAGGAGCTCAATTTCGAACAAAGATCGATACACATGCTTGCTATAAAATTGAAACAAATCTGTGATAGATAGCGGCAAGCTCAATGACAATCATTTTTGAACTTTCGCTTTTGGTGGAGTCAATCTTTTATAAATGAACAGCTTGTGTTCGTCCTCTCGATTCTTCGTTGCCGTCGATCCGCAATGGTGAAATCGTACAAGCTAATGTTTTCTGCGAATTCAATTCCTTTGTCCTTGTTTTCCTCTTGCCAGATTTCATCGGGATTTCTGAATCCGCAAGCGATTCGTTTTAGTGTACGTTGAACAATAATTTCCGGCATATGAACAGCAGTTGAAATAATATTGGGAATTGAGCCAGTGCGAAAGGTTCCCCAGAACAAACTTTTTGCGCTGGGCAGCGCTGGTCTTCCCAGTCTTGTATAGCCATGCAAGGCTCTGGACAATTCCAGCGGACCATCGACATCACTTACGAGAATGAATGCGCGATCGATGCTGCGCGAAAATTTCTCGCGTTCACTGTCGATTGACACTGTTTGATAATCGAGATCCGGACAGGAAAAGATCACGGTGCCGGCTCCTTTCGTTGTTTCCTTTGAACGCCGCGCATCATTTTCTCGATCAGTATTATCTAATGTTGCTTCTGACTTGCTGAAATCTCTGTCCAGCAAATAGCGATAGATAAGCTGGCATCCCAGACTGTGGCCGACAAAGTGTAAGCGCGAAGAACTCCCTATAAGAGCTGTGATTTCGTCGACGAATTGTTTGAAGTGAGTGTAGCTGAACTGAGCAGTACATTCATCTTGCATGTATGCAAAGGGTGAGCCCATTGATGGTCAGGAATACAAAATGGAAACCAATTTCCGGCAGTCCGAATTGTTACGCCGATCTGGACTGTTATTTTTAGCTTCGCCATTGCCTTCAGCTTCGGCGTTGCCTTCACTATCGTGATTTCCTCTTATCGCCTCGGCCAGCTCAGCAACCACTTTCGTGTATCTGGCAAATGGGCTGTTGAATTCATGCACGAATACAAGCACGTCTGTGCTCGCATCCAGAGGCAGCTCTGCGCATCCGGTTATGCGCTCGAGCAAAGGCTCGCCATTTCCGTTCATTGTATATTTGCCGTAGGTCAGCTTTTCGTTTCGAAACGGACCGTAATATTTTTGACGAGCGACTGAGACCGCGGGCTTCTGTCCATCGCCGTCTACAGGCTCGTCCTTGGATCCCTTTCGGTCAGTGACATAGTAGTTGGTGCAATCAAAAGACATGGTGGCTTCTTCTATCCATCCAGCATGGCAAGTCTATCTTGCATGCCTTTCGATGTCTACATCTGTTCTTTTCTTCAATGTTGACGCTCTATTGCGCTGTTCGTAGAGCCAGTGAAGTGCGTGAATCTGCACTTGTTTATAGCCCCGCGTTTCTTCAAAATGCGGACTGATGGCGAGTACAGTGCCGCGTCCGTATTCAGCGAGAATTATGGCAGGGGCGCCCAGCATTACTCCACGTTCTCCTCCATCTGCCACCACTTCACTGCGAAAGAATCCCAAAGCGGTCAGGCTCGGCGTCCGCTTGTCCAGTGGCGCAAATATGGGTCCATTTTCGTATTTGATTTCGATGTTTCGATCTGTGATGCCAAAAATTTCCATACCGGCAGGTGTGAGTTCCATATCTACCTTGGTTGCATCGTCGACTCTGTACCAATGCTCTTTATCCAACGTCTTGATTGGGAGCATTCCGATATCAGTTTGGGCTGCCTGTGAAGCCAGATATGCTCCTGCGCACACACCCATGTAAATACCACCTTCCTCGACAAAGCGACGGACCTCATTGCGGGCTTCTGCGCCCATACTTCTGGACTCTGTGCTTGCGCTGCCTCCCGGCACCACAAGAGCGTCAAACTTTTTGAGTGCACCATTGCTAATATCATCGCCATCGACTCTTCGATAGACGAAGGAATCATCGTCGCTCCTTTCAAATTCCTTTCTGAACTCGCTGGACTCAGTGCCGTGATCTACAAACAGGGCCACTCGGAGCACAGATTGGTCAGCTGAAACAGGCGCACAGGCAAGGAAAGCAAGGGTGCCAATCCAGAATGAAGACCAGAAGGCATTAAGGACTGCATTTACTGATTTCGAATTTCGATGCATATGCATTTCAGACAAGGTTCTTTAGGTACTTAACTCACGGTCCATCCTGATGATGTACCCAGTGCTGGAGTTAGAAAGAACTTTCGGCTTGGCTATGCGAGTCCGGGCGGGTAAGGCGTGGTCAGGGTTAGCCGGGGCGAGATCGGGTGGTAACCTACCAATGTATGTGATCTCGTTGATATGTTGGCGCCTTACATTAAAAATCGGGCGAAAATTCACTTCAGTCGTATAGATACGAATCTGACCCCTTTTCCATCATTAACGGTGACATTTTGGCTGAGATAACCTTGCCGACCCAGGCTCATGTGGCCGACGCGGCGCGCATTGCCGAACTAGCCCAGATAGAAAATAAAAACTCGCAGGTCCTGGCAGACGGACAAAATGGCAGCACCGACCTGGTCCGACAGGGTGCCACGGTTCGGGCTTCAGACAGCAGAGCTCTGGCAGCCGCCGGAGTAATTGGCGATTTGCAGCTGACGGGGATGGGAGATCAGATGCTAGTTGGCTCCTCCTGGAAAGACGACCGTAAGCTTATTGATGATTACAATGCACTTTCAAAGAAAACGGGCGTGCCCGAACTTACCGGCGCCGAGAAATTTGCCCTCATCACGTTGCCGTCCGACCAAAAGGAGATGTATCGCCTTCAGCTCGATACCCTGACAAAACTTGCCAACAAAGAGATTAATCCTGCTCAGTATATGGCTGAAAGCCTGCGCAACGCGGCAAAACTTGCGCAGAAAAATGAAGGGGCCTGGTGGAATCCCCTTGGTAGCAGCAAGGAAGAACTTTTTGTCAATTATGTTGGATTGGTTTTTTGCGATAAGAGTCTCGGTTTGGCCAAGGATACTGTGAGGGCAGGTGCCGGCTCGGCGTTTGACCTGGCGGGTGCAGCGCTGGAAAGAACTTATGCAAAGGCGGTCGGCAATGAGGCAGCAAAAGGCTTCAATACGAACATTACCGACACGAATGATCCAACCAATACAGTCACGCATCATTACCGAGAATTCTTGATGGTTGGTTTCAACCGAGGAAGAACAATTGGCGATTGGGCAACTACAGAAATCGACAAACCGGATGTGAATCCCGGCGATGTTCGCAACGGTTATTTTGGCACCATGATTGGATCAGCTTTGGGAAATGGCAAGATAACTCCATCTGAAGCTGCCGAGCTGACTATCTGGGCATACACCGCGCATGGTGGCACGCAACCACCATGGGGTGATCATAATCTGACTGGAAACAAACTTACCACCGATGACTATTTCCTCAATCCGTGGCTACGCGCATTTAGAGCCAGGGAGCAGCATTAGGCGCGGAAGCTAGATTTCATCAGGATCGCAGCCGGAGTTTCTGCGAGTCGGTGAAACGGTCGACACTATTTGAGCAAGCCCAACTCACGACGCTTCTTTTTCGATACGCCCTCCAGAACGATTTCGTAGGACTTAAGGATGTAGTCCTTAAGCTGCTTGTCGTTTAATCCTGGTTTGTCATAATGTTGAATCCAGGAAAAGCCCCTCGATGCTAGATATGGCGCTGGGCGCAAGCCAGGCTGGTCCTGCAGTACTTCAAAGGCCCAGGGACTAACTTTTATCGTGTATGCTTCCTGGTCGCCTTCCAGCCCACCAATGACAAAAACTTTGCCGGCCACTTTCCACACATGGCAGCCACCCCATTGCATTACATAGGTAGTGCCTGGGAGTGCTCCGCAAAATTTGTTGAATTGAGTGAAGTTCAGCTTAGTTACCTCGCTATCTCCCTATCTTCCTCTGCGTCCACCGCCACCACCGCGGGAGACTCCACTGCGAGCCCCGGCACGATCGCCGCCGCGTTCTCTGGCGGACTGGCGACCACCACGCTCAGCATTCTGCGAAGATCGTTCGCGATGTCGGCCGCCGTCATCACCACCATTGGCAAATCTACCTGAAGACTGCTGAGACGCAAAAGGATTTTCCGCTTGCCTTTGAAACTGGCTCGGTTTTTCTTTAACTTGCTGTTGATACCACTGTTCTTGTCGTTCAAAGTTAGCCTGTTGTCCACCACCTTGGCGTTGACTCGTTTGTTGCTGCTGAGACTGTTGGTTTGACTGTCTTTGCTGAAGGGCTTGTTGCTTCTGTTGATTCTCAACCTGTCTTTTGTTGTACAGCACCATTTTTTGGTTCTGGTTGAGTTCTTCAACTTCACGCCTCTCGCCGTCTCGATAGTAGTATGGTGAGTTGCTGTGACCGTAATACATTGGAGTACCGTAGGGGGCGTTGTAATAGCCATGTGTCATCGCGGTTCCCAATGCAGCACCACCTGCTGCAGCCACTGCAGTGGTGACAGCGCTTCCCACCGGTCTGTTTCCATTTGAGGATTCCTGCACGGTCTGAGCCGGAGTCTCGGTAATCGGTGCATACTGTGGAACCTGTCTGGCGCGACGTGCCTGCAGGTCTTGCACTGTCGGCGAGAGATCGATTGTCTGTCCGGTGCGGTCCTGATACCAGAAGCCCCCCTGTGAGCCAAAATAGATCTGCGCAACAGCTCCATCGACTCCCGCGCCGGGAAGCACTGCCAGGTCTCCCTTCGGAGTAATTACACTCTGAGTTCCGTTTTGGTTCCTTACCGTTTGCAGGTTAATCACAGAAACCTGAGGCTCTTTTGAATTTTGTGCTTGAGCTGCTGATCCAGTCAGAAGCAGAGTGCAGAAAACGAATGCCGCTGATTGAAGGGTTTTCATAATGTTAATTTCAATCTCCATGAGTAAGCTCTATAGCAACATTTTCACTAGTGTTTCCCTGCCGTCGGGATGCCGAATCGCTTCTGCGTCTCTTCGATTTTTTCCTTATCGCCGCGTTTTTCAAGAACCTGTAAATAACCCCTCAATGCTCGCTCGATGTTGGGATGATTGTATCCAAATACGTATTGCATTTTTTCCATGGCATCAGATGCTATCTCCATACGCGTCGCTTCCGACATGGGTAGGCACGGCTGATAGATCATATCGGCGCGGGTATACTCAGCAGACTCGGGACCAAGCTCTTCGCAGACAATTTGTAACCCATTGAGAATGTGATTACCCGCTTCGCTGTGTCGCCCCTGGCGAAGGTAAAGGCCGCCCAGGTCGCAAAGACTATATGCATATTGCACTCGCGCATCGCTTCCAAGAGCCTTTAGAATTTCCAGGGATTTTTTCAGTTCATTCTCGGCATCGCGATCCATTCCCTGATCGGTAAGCGCCTGTGCGTGAAAGCGCAATGCCACCGCCAATAGTTCCTTGTGTGTGCTGTCGCCGTAATTGCTCAGATCATTCATACTTTTTTCCAGGCGGGCAATCGCTTCCTTTGGGCGCTTTTCTGCGATCATGATCGCCGCGGTACCGATTTCTGTGGCATTCACAGCAAAAGTCTTTTCAGGTAATTCGGAAGCAAGTTCTAGTGCTCTTGCCAGTAGCGACTCCGCCTGTCTGAATTCGGCGACACCATAAGCCATGCGTCCGGAGGCAAACAGTGACCGCCACCGCCTCGTCTTAGGGTCGTTTGATGTCACAGCTTCAGTAATCTTTTTCTTCGTCATTTTCGCTTTCCTTTTAAGAATGACTGTCGAGTGTGACACCGTCTACGGGCGGTTCAGCGACATATGAACATTCTACGGTTTTGACCGAGGAAGCGTCCCAATTTTCAGATTTGTTGGCATTCCATGCTCAGCAAGTGATGCCAAGATGGAAGATCGCCGAGCAGCTTAAGAATAAACTCATACAATGATAGTCATGCAGGATTTGGTCCAGCATCTTTAGTTGCCGATTGTTTGCGGCTGCACCACGTTCAGCAGCTTTGTGATCGCTTCTTTGGTGCGATCAGGCACATTGGATTTACGATTTTCTGCTATTTCTTTTTTTCTTTTGCTTTCGATTTCTTTTTCTGCGAGGAATTGGTCCTCAAAAGACTGATCGAGTTTACACACAGCTTCAATTCCAGCAAGATCAATCAAGCTTTGACGATAGCGACGAGCCGCATAGGCAGCTTCTTCGACATCAGCTTGCGCTCTGTCAACCCAATACTCCATCTCAATTTGCTCTGTGGCATCTTGTCCAGCTCGTGCATCTCGGACCATATTTTGCAACTTTAAGGCTCTCACTTGAGCGGTATCAATTCTACGCACGTGAAACTTGTAATCTCTGTACGTTTCAGTGACCTTCTCGGCAATATTTCTAACCATCTGATAGAGCATGATTGCCTGGGCCTGGTCGATTTGTGCGTGTTTGTTAGTTTTTGCTTCTTGTGCACCCATCATTTGATAGATCATGTTCGATGTCATTTGTGAACCCATAATTGCAGCTTGGTTAGGACCAAAAATTACGGAACCGGTGCCGACACCGGTAGCAATCATTGAAGAAATCATCCTCATAAGAACATTCGTTGTATGGCTCCGATCGCTAGACGGCATGAGCTTTTGCACAACAAATTGAATATCTGGGCTGCGGTTGAGAGTGGATTCCCACAATTCGGAAATTTGCGCTCTTTCGCAATCGATATCGGTAAGCGCCTTCCCCTCCATCTCAGCATCGGTGTACATTAGCGCCATGGGCATGGCGTTAACGCGCCTCGCCTGGTCGATGTTACCGCCTTTGCTCTTGCCGATTTCGACTTTCAATGATTTAGAAGGAAGAGTCGTGGACCCATTACTTGAACCATCATCTTCAAGCGGACCTTTCGGCGGAATGCTCATACTCTCTGCATGCAGTTTCATATATTGTTTATCGCTGTTGCCTTGAGAACCAGAATTGCCGCCGGACGACTTGTCTCCGGTTAGATTTATTGGCGCAAAGTCTGTGGAGCTCTCGTCGACAGAATTAGATCTTAGTTTTTCTTCCGTCGGAGTATGCATCTTTGTCGCAATAAGTGGAAGCGCGCAAACTGAATAGCAAAGTCGCGCCTCTGCGCAAAGCGAAATGGTCAGCGCCAATGCAATGAAGGATATCTTTTTACATTGAACGTGAAACTTTGAGACGAACATTAAGATCATCCTCTTGAGTTGATTTCTGGAGACGACGCACATAAGTCGAGAATGACGACGACCTACGCGATCATGTTCCAGTCGTTCAACTCCTACAAGAAGGAGATTAGTCGCCAATATAAGATGATGTAGACTCTTGAAAACTGGGCTTTTGTCATTTGATTAGCTGCCATTGCGATAGCGGATAAGAACATCGGAGCGGAAGCGTTGATGGCTGGGCGGTGTGATAATGATTTGAACAAGCAGTTTACCTTTCCATGCAGAGACAGTATGTTCGTTGCACATCAGTTTTTCGATCGTCCAGCCCGACTGCTGAAGGGCGGCATGGTACCAGTCTCTTACTGATTCTTGATATTCGAGCGAACGTAATTTTAGTGTATAGCTGCCGCCGCTTTTAGCATTTGGAAAATACGTGCCGGTGACGAAGGTCATTTGTCCGGTATACTTCGGCACTTCAGGAAGCTCTATCATTTGTGCAATTGCTTGCGATTGAAACTCATATTCCGAGCGCTTCGGCGCTTGCTGAGAATTTGAAGAAACACATTGCGTAAGTGTTGAAACTTGTTGTTGTTGTTGTTGTTGTTGTTGTTGTTGTTGTTGTTGTTGTCGGCCGATGTTTTGCATCTCTCCTGCTGAATATGCTGCAGGGCTTGCGACACAGGCGGAAAGCAATGTCATTGCGATTGAAATAACTCTGAACATTGGCATTTCTCCCTTAGTTTCCTGAGTGATAATCTTTGTGGCCGCTATAGCTGATGTTTGAGGCTGGTGATGCTGATGCAGGTACGATTCTGCTTCTAAATTCGAGGCTGCCGAGCAGGTTGTTGTACCCGGATGAAGGAGTGAATATAGCCTCTTCGCGACCGCGTCCGAATTGCGATGGATCGGGCATTTCCTCAAAAACGACGTTTCTAAAGCCCGCGTCACCCGGCGGATTCACACTGATGCCGAGGGTTTGGAATGAACTCGAAACAATCAACGGATTTCCGTCGGGTGTTGTATTTGGTACTATCCAAGACGGCGGCGTTGTCGTCAGCTGCAGTTTCTCGCCGGAAATGTAGATATACAATGCTTCTCCCAGAGCCATTGTTTTGCTGGAGAGAAGTGCGTCGATTTCGGCCGCTGTAGCTGCTGGTTTGATCTCGCGAATTCTCTGGCGTATCACTTTGATGATGCTTTGTTCTGACCCGCTGCCGTGGCCGACCTGAGAGAGAATCTGTGAGATGCTTCCTGCCTTGGTAAAGACTGGAGGCTGTCCGGCTGCAACCGGTGAAGGCTGGTCGTAGTTGAAGATGCGTATGCCCGTGAATCCGGAAGGCTCAGACATTGAGCCGCCTGCGGGAAATAGTGCCCATGCATTGGCACGCAATTGTTCGACTGCCGTCAACTCGCTGCTAGTACCGGAAAGCTTGTAGTTGGCACCATATGCTTGCTCGAATGCGTTTCTCAATGATTGGCATCCGGAATTTGCGCCCGCTCCATCCAGGCTCGTGTAATCGCATTGCGATGGGTATCCGTCGCCGCCGACTGACTTGATGCCGTGCGGATCGCCGAACAATCCTTCGGTTGGTGGCTGGGGTCCGGATGGCGGGTTGACGCTGTTGTAAGCTGCCCATTTTTCGATGAGCGTGCGGTCGGTCGAGAAGGCTCCGTTGTTGCTGACGAAAACACCGGTGAAAAGCTCATGATTGAGCATATTTGATGGATTCGGAGGAGGTGTCGAATCCCAGGAGCCGGAGGGATTGTTGATGACCAGGTAGCCATGCGGGATAGAGGCAGTGAATTTATTGTTGAGGGCGCCGACGATGGAGCAGGAAATTGCTCTCAAGAAATTCTGGCTGGCGTGCTCTTTGGCGGTGCCTGCTGATTTGAAAGAATTGGGCGGCAGGGTCATTCCTGAAACAGGTAGAGCCGTGTGGTCTGCAAAGTCGTTTGTGGAGACGAGGTGTGGGCGTTGTCCGGGTAAGACTGGGACTCCTGCAATCGAGCCAATACCTGGGACTTCAAATGGTTGGTAGCCTGAGAGGTATTGAAAGCCGCTAGAGTCCTGGGAGCCGACGCTGTATGTTCCTGAGGGTACAGCTGTGCCGGTTGGAATGATTGTCGGATCGAGGTATACATTGGCGGATGCTCCTTTTTTGAGATAACCGGTTTGGTATTCAGCCACTCTGTGAGTGGGGATATGCTGTTCAAGAAGGCGCAGGAAATTGGCGCCCGCCAATTTATTGAAGGGTGTTTGCAGGGCAAAACCGTCGGAAAGTGCGTCGGTGAGCCGCTGCCCGATGCTGCTCGTGCCTATTTGCAGCGTCGATATGAGCGAACGGGCATGCTCGCGCGATTCGGGTGTTCCTTGAGCCTGAGCATTCAAGGCCACCAGCAGGACTTGCCCAACCAGGCGGTTGTAGGTTCTCAGATTGATAGTGCCGTCGTCTTCGACTAGCCCGCTAAAATTGTTTTGCTCCAAGCCCTGTTCAAGTTTTATTGCTGGTGATCGAAGTGCAGATTTCGCGACATTCAAATTGCCAGACTCGGTGGCATTTTGCAGTTCGCGCATTCCAGCTAGAGTCTTGATGAGCACGAAAAAGCCCATGCCGATAACGATAATTGCGAAAAGCAGCACGCTTATAAAGACGAAAATGCTTCCTTTCGCGGACCTGATTCTGCGCATATAAAAACCTCCAACCGAGCCGGCGAGAGGCAATCGGTTTAGAAACGGGGGGAACAAGGGATGCAACACTGGGTTGCTTTTACATTAAATCAGCGGTAGGACATTGATTGGACAAGCGTACTCAGGGCGCCTGACTGGTGTTTGAGACACGAGCGGTTTATTGTGGACCGGCTATGCATCGTCCGGTCTTTCCGGAGGGAACCAAAGCCAAATCACCTGGTCTCCTATGTAATTACTACTGGTATCGCAGATGGAAAGTTCAGCTCCACATCACTCAAAGCAAGCCTCGTCCCGGGATCGTTTTTTCGAGCGTTATAAAGACGATGAAGATGAATATGGGTTTGATGTAGAAGCATATGCTGGTTTGGAAGCCTTCATTCGTTTCTCTTACGAAAAGTGGTTTACCGTGCAGGCAATCGGTCTGGAAAATATCGCAGCCGAGGGAAGGACAGTTTTATTTGGAAATCATTCGGGAGTGCTGCCTATCGATGGCTGCCTCCTTTATTGCGGAATCATCAACTACCACCCCAATCCGCGTCGAATACGTTTTTTGTTCACAGACTTTTTGAGAAAGGCTCCAGTCATAGGAAAATCACTTCGCGGCTTTGGTTGCGTTCCTGCTGACTATGAGGTCTCAATTAAGTTATTGGATAAAAGCGAACTCGTGTTCTTTTATCCGGAAGCTGAAGAGGGTACCGGAAAATTATTCAAAGATCGCTATAAGCTGGTCAATTTCCATCCAGGATTTGTCCGAGCTGCCATTGCGACTGGCGCCCCAATAATACCGGTGATTACAGTCGGGGGCGACGAGATCTACCCGCTTATTGGAAATCTAAAGCCTGTCGCCGATCTAATGGATGCCCCGTACTGGCCGATTACGCCGTTTTACCCTTTGTTGCCTTTTCCATTTAATGCCATTCCCCTGCCGATCAAAATGCTGATCTGTGTTGGCAAACCTTTTAAATTGGAGTTTCCTCCCGAAAAGGCTGAAGACCACGATTTCGTCACTGAAATTGCCAATGAACTTCAGCGTCAAACCCAGGATAAGCTTGATGATCTTCTGGAACTGAGAACCTCTCCTTTGCGGAAATGGCATAGAGAAAAGGTCTCAGAATATTGGGCAAATGCAAATTTTTATTGTCCGCCGAGCTAGAATCTCGCTCTCTCATCAGGGATAGCAGCGGACTTTTCGCTGTGGCAATGGTATTCTCTGACGCATGGAAATTGGGCGGCGAGAAGTTGACATCGAAAGCTGGAATCGCAAGGAGCATTTTGCCTTCTTCCGCGATTTTTATGAACCGTGCTATGGAATTACTAGTCGTGTTGACTGCACGGACTCTTATCGATATTGCAAGGACCTTGGATCTTCATTCTTTATTTCGTGCCTCTACTGGTCCCTCAAAGCAGCACAAGAAGTGGAAGCATTTGGATTGAGAATTGAGGAAGAAAAACTTTTTCAGTATGATCGAATTGATGCGGGTTCTGCGATTGATAAACCAGATGGAACTTTCGGATACGGTTATTTCATCTATAACCCCGACATTCGACTGTTTTTGCAAGACGCTGTAGTTGAAGTAGAAAAGGTCAGAGAAAGTATTGGCTTAAGCAGACCAGAAGCTCAAAACGTTATCCGTTATTCTTCATTGCCATGGATCGATTTCACCTCGATTACGCACGCTCAAAAATCATCCATAGCCGATAGCTGCCCACGTATAACTTTCGGCAAAATGACGGAGGCAAACGGTCGCCGTTCAATGCCCGTAGCGGTCCATGTTAATCATGCTCTTGTAGATGGGCGTGATGTTGGAAAATTTCTTGAGTTGTTTCAACAAATGCTTACCCAAGAATGATCGCGTCCAAATGCGGTTGCTTTCATTCAGCGGAAAAAACCAGGTACACCAGTTTCTACCACTGGATTGAGTCTCTTTTTGGTCTTAATATCTTCGTTCATCTCACGCATCGCCCAATCAGGCAAAGTGGAAATCTCAAAGTTTTCCTTTATATGGCTCATTGTTGCAGAAGTAGTTAGAAAAGCGACTCCCCGCTGTATCGACCAGGCCAATGCAACTTGAGCAGGGGTCTTCTCCAGGCGCTGAGCGATTCCCGTAATTACGGGTTCTTCCAGGACTTTCGGCTCCATGCCATGTCCGAGTGCCGCAAAGGCAAGGAGGATAATTCCCTGCTGCTGACAATACTCAAGCAGTTCCCATTCGGGCAGATAAGGATGGGATTCGACCTCCACTACGGCCGGCATTATCCTGGCCTGCCCCACAATCTCTTTCACAGCCTCCAACGTGATATCAGATAAGCCGATGGACTTGCACTTGCCTTCATCCACGAGGCGCTCCATCGCCCTCCAAGTCTCCATCAACGTCACGCCTGAGTCGTAGATGATTTGACCTTGCTCGTCTCTTGGATCCTGGTCTTCGCCGGCTTGAAAGGCAAAGGGCGTATGCATCAGATAACAGTCGATATGGTCCAGTTGAAGGCGTTGTCGGCTTGCCTCGAAGGCAGGAGCGACCCGCTCTGGGCGATGGTTGTTGTTCCACAGTTTGGTGGTAACGAATATGTCTTCCCTCCGCACCTTGCCTGCTTGCAGAACTTCATGAAGAGCAACCCCGACCAATTCCTCATTTCCGTAGCGTTCGGCGCAATCGATATGGCGAAATCCTGCTTCCAACGCATCCTTAACCGCTTGCGTTGTGACTTTAGGATCCTTGCCCGTGAAGGACGTGCCAAATCCAGCGGCCGGTAGCTGGCCAGCGCCGTTTGGGAGGGGAAATTTTGTATCGCGAAGTGCATCGTATGTCATACTCTTGCTCCGTAATCTGAGTCCGCCCGCGCAAGAAAAGTATCACTATGTCGGGAAATTCGCAGGAGATATTAAGCGAGTGTACATTACATCTTGTGTGTTCTAAATGATACATATCAGGAGCAGTAAAGTAAAAGCCAACCAACTGGTCAAGATTGGCATATTGAGCACATTGCTGTGCTTTCCAACGTCTGTGCGAGCTCAGGAGGTGCAGAAGCCGAAGACGTTTTTGCAAGGTCGTATTGAACAAATCGCTGCCAGTAATGAGCTTTCCGAGATTATTCTGCGTAAGCAGACTCCGAAACTTGGTGTTCCGCTGCTTACGAGCTCAACAGAAGTATCGAGCTATCCTGCATACCTCTTAGGGCGTTGGGGCGGCGACCTCAAAAACGTTTGGTCTGTTGACGCACCAAACATCACCAATCGATTACCGCAATACCGCGTCGGCAATACAGGCTCAGTGGTAATGCATTTTGACAAAATCGCAGAAAGAGTAAAACTGTTGCCGACTGTCATTTTCTTTCCGATAGAAGAAGTGCCCGTGACGCAGTCAGTGATCAATACAACCAAAATCCAAGCAGAATCTGTTGAAGAAATCAAAAGGCAGACGCGTGAATCAGGCATATTGCGCGGAGTTCCTACACTTCCTCTGGCTAGGTTCGACGGTGAAGGACTGACTGGAAAGAAATTCATATCGCGGCTCCTTCACGATTCAACCCGCGTTTTAAAGCCAGGTGTAGTCGAGCAAGATGAAGTTATTGGTGAGTGGAAAGAAGGCGAATTTTATAACTATCGCGAATTTGTCTCGCGCTTCACCTGGTATGGACCCAATAAAATCTACGCTCAAATACTGATCGCTAACTTCGGAGTGACCCGGCAAGCTATTTCAAAAACTCTTCTGGAAGGATGGATGGAGAGCAATTGGAAGCCGGTTGCCGACAATATTGCACGCCGCCTCAATACGACATGGGAAGATGTTGTGCAGCGAGATGGAATTGAATAGAACTAAAAATTAGATTCCAGCGAAGAACAAGGGACTATGTCACTCTTCAATAGAGCTCATGACGCCGCGCAAATGTTGTCGGAATGTATAACTTGAGTCTGACTGCCGCATGTTCAAGTATTGCGCGAACTGAAATTGCTTACGCAATGAAGTTCCTGCCGAAGCTAAGCCAGCTTGTTTTACTTCACGTGCGCGAATAGCTTGAGCCACAGGGACAACTCGATTGAGGTGTTTGGTTTCGACGAAAACTGCTCCATCAGGATCTACGAGTGTTGTAAATTTTGACGTTATGATGGCATCGCCAAAACGCGCACTCTCAAAAGCATCCGGCTCACGTGCTTCAAGTCGAACGGGTCCGCTTGGATATGCCCCGTACGAAAACACAGGCAGACCAATTTGTTTGAGATCACGGGTGTCGCGATGCAAGCCCCAAATCAGAATAGCCTGAAAACCAGCGTACTTTGCCTCAAGCGCGATCAGGTCTCCGATACATGCTTCGTCTGTGCGTCCACCGTTATCGATCACCATGATTGCATTCTCGACATTCGATGTCGTTTCAATTAACTCTAAAAACACGTCGACACTGCCATAGTGGCGAACCGGTACCACCCTGCCCACTAAAGCATTGGGCAATGACTGATCAGGCAGGACAGAAGTCAGACCGGTCGGTGCCAGAAAATACGGAATCTTTTCTCTAATGCAGGCATCAATTATTTGAGCGGTAGCTATCTCTATTTCTTGCTGTTGTACCGGTAAGTGCGCCATGCTGACAACTCTCCAAAAGCTCTCGCACTATTTTACGCAACTTGCAACAGTTCTGTCTCCACGCTCATTAATGTCCAAAAGATCCTAGCGTAAGGCTATTTCGTTGAGTGGTTATTCAAAAGTTCGACCAGGTCTGCTGTCGAAAGGATCTCATGCGCAAATGTCGGACCATCGATATCGTGGGCGGCTTTAAGGGCTTCATGTGAACGCGCAGCAGTAGCATCTCGTACAAGGGTTATGTGAAAGCCGAGTTCCATTCCGATTCGTGCTGTCGCTTCTATGCAGGTATTGGCCAATAGACCGATAAAGATCAGTTTTTCTTTGCCGTGACGTCTAAGTTGATGTTCAAGGTCTGTATTAGGAAAACCACTAGATCCCCAGTGTTCTGTCGCCACGATGTCTCCCTTTTGGATCTGGAAGTCATCATGAAAAGTACCACCCCACGTGTCTTTAGCAAACACCAGACGAGTCGCTGCCGTCATTTGGTAAGGCGTAGGATATTTCCAGGTGTCGAGGTCACCCGGCTGAAAGCGATGATGAGGAACGTGGCAGATAGTGATGCCCCTTTCACGCGCGGTCTTTACCAATAACCGCAGATTCTCATGCATATTATTTTCTCTGGCGATGTCTTTAATTGCCGGGAAAAGTTTGCCGCCTTCGCTCAAAAAATCGTTGTATAAATCGACGCATAAAAGTGCTGTTGTTTCAGCGTCGTATGTGACTGCCATTTTTTGCTCCTTGCTAATCGCAGATCGGTTTTCGCCAACCGGATTTTGCCGTACGGAAAAGTGCGGTAAACTCGGCGAAGAAAAATAACCTCGGCACTGTGCTAATTCGGCGGTTGGTTTGCAGCATTGGACATCAGATAGGCTGCTTCCCTGCTGAAGCGTCTTTCTAAAACCTGCGCATTCGGCATCACAACTCCCTGGGGAAGCGCAATGGCTGCTTCAATCGGCAGGTCGGAGTACAAAATGTCTTCTTCTACGCCAACGTCTACGAGCCATTCCGCAAGTGCCTCGAACTCGTCATCGCGTGCTGCCAGCATGGGATAACCCGGAGCTACGAATGACGCGCAGAAGAATCCGTCTGACTCGAAAATTTTCAACTTTCCCGATATCAATATATTCTGCAAGTTTGGTCTCTTTCCTTGTATTTAAAAATGCAAGTGAATAATCAACATACTACTTTAGCAAAACATTCAAAAGCCAAAGAGTCAACATAAATTGGCTGTACATGCGACATTGCTACTGCCGATATGATATATGCAATGACTGCATTTGCGCATCTTGTGTATAGCGAATTTGCTTACTTGCGCAGGTAAGACAATATGCGAAGCAGATCCAGGAACAAATTTACTATGTCCAGGTAAAGTTCTAGAACAGCGGAAACAACTTCATTGGTGTCGAACTTCAAAATTATCCTTGAAGTGTCATAGAGAATGAAGCCGCAGAAAACGACGGCACTAATGCAGCTCCATACGAACATCGCAAAGCTGTTTGGCCAGAAGAAGAAGGCAATTCCTGTCAATATCAGACCAATCAATGCGACGAAGAGAAAACCACCCATCCAGTTGAAGTCTTGCTTTGACACGTGCACGTAAGTCGTCAATACGCCGAAGATAACGGCACAGAGTACACCTGCTTGCCAAACAATGTCCGCCTGACCGCGACTCATGTATCGCTCGATCACACATGCCAGTGTAAAGCCGCTCAGAGAGGTGTAGGTAAAGAGCATTACCATGTTGATCCCCGGCATTCTGCGAACGCCAAGGGCAATGAAAAACACAATGAGTTCTGCAATCAGTGCAGGAAAGAAGTATTTAACCGCAAGACCTGAGGTGACTCCATAATATGCGGCGCCGGCAGTGACCAGAAGAGTGACAACCAGGAGCAAATAGACGCGCTCAATAAAGCTCGTTCTGTCTAACTGCGACGCTTTGGAAACCGGGGATTCAGTCTTGTAAATGGAAGATAATGCTTCACTTCTAATGGCGCGAGAATTACTGTCGTTTTGCCATTTTGGATCAAAAACTTGTTCGATTTGTTTTGCCAGTAGCTGGATTTTCTCCAGCTCTCCTTTGTCCAAATAAACTCCACTGCATCCGGTGCAAGAGTCAATTAGCAACTGGTCATTGGCGGAATACGGCTGCTCGCAGAGATTGGAGCCGCATCGCGGACAAGGGAAATTCGTCTGAGTTTTTGACACTGGTTCTGCATCGGGGATGTCTTTTGCTGTTTGGGTGATAGTCGCCAATTCCCCTTTGTCGAGCCAGATACCGTTGCAACTGCTGCAGCAATCAATTTCAACACCCTTCTTGCGGCCGGGAAACATATAGCTTTTGCATTTTGGACAGGCGATCATGATGTATGTATCTCCAGGTGATCTGTAAGATACAGCATACATCTTTAATTTGATCCCGAGCAAAGTTTCGTTTTCTCAGGCACTGATTATGCAACCTGTGCTGTGTCCTGATAATGTGCTGACACATAATTGACTTCGAAATGCCTTGAGTGATTTGGCACTACACTGCCCGAGCAAATTACGCTGTGCTCTACTTGAGCACCACTCTGCACCGTAGAGTCAGACCAGATAACGCAGTCTTTCAAGGTTGCGCCCGGTTCGATAATACAATTATCGCCCACTATCACGTTTCCCATAGCCATAGTGCCTGCACCTAATCGGCTGTTATTGCCGATTATCAAAGAACCTTCGATTTCGCAGCCATATTCGATAACGGTGCGTTCGCCTACCGTCATTTTGCCATTTTGACGGTATGGTCTGGCATCGGCAAGACCGAGCTTCACCTTTCTTCTGGCTGCATCGAAATTGGCCTGACGATACTGTTCGATGGTGCCGACATCTGACCAATATCCTTCGATTTCGATTCCCAGCACGGGAATCTCCTTCTGAATCAAGTCAGGGAAAAGCTGTCGGCCAAAGCCATATTCACCTTGCGCCGGCATATGTTCGAAAACAGCAGGTTCCAGGACATAGATTCCAGTGGAAACCCTGTCCGAAAGCGCATCTTTCGCTTCCGGCTTCTCCTGAAATCCTTTGATGAATCCTCTGGAGTCTGTAACTACGACTCCAAAACGATGCAGTTCTTCTTGAGGGACTTGCTTCACTGCAATGCTGGCAATCGCCTTCTTTTCCTTGTGCTCACAGACAATTTTCGTCAAGTCGGCATCGGTTAAGAGGTCACCCATCATTACTACAAAGGTGCCGTCCATGAGAAATTGGCGGCAGGCTCTCACGCCTCCGGCATCGCCCGTCAACTGCGGCTCATGTTTGTAGCAAAGGTTCACTCCCCATTTTTCGCCATTGCCAAAATACTCAGCAATCTTTTCCGGCATGTAATGAAGGTTGGCGTTAATGTTCTTGATTTGATGAGAGGCAAGAAGCTTGATTATGTGCTCCATCACCGGCAGGTTGGCAATCGGCACAAGTGGTTTTGGCAGCAAACTGGTGAGGGGATCAAGTCTGGAACCTACTCCAGCAGCTAAAACAATTGCATTCAAACCTTCCAAAGTCTTCATCAGGCGTCTCCAGGAAACGTTTCATTGCGTGCTTGACGGGACCAGACCTTGTCTAGTTCCCGTTACGCATCCTGAATTCGCTCACATTTAAACTCAACTAGCGTGCTGGCCGCCTAGCGCCGTTTTCCTGCTGGTCTTGAATGGTTGGTCTCGCCATTGGGATCGCCAGAGCGGACGGAAGATTACTGGTGTCTCGCACACCGGACTTCCGGCAAATATCATCACGCATTCAGGCTTCGATCCTTTAGAATTGGCTGAGAATGGTGGAGTGATTGCATGACGTCCTGGCAGATGACTCAAGAATCGGGCAATCGAGCCTTTTGCGGCGGGCTTTTCGAAGCTGCCTTGAAAAATTATCTGGAGGCTCTTGAGCTGGCCAAGAGTCAGGACAACCTCTCGGCGTTGGGCGAGAGCTGGCGAGGACTGGCAAAGACCTATCTGGAACTGGGAAGAGTTGAGGAAGCATTCGACGCTGCCACAGCGGCTGAAGCTGCTGACCGCGAGTTTTGGTGCTCTGAGAACCACCAAGTCAGCGAGAGCATGTTCTGGCTGGCGGAAGCTCTCCGACGGAAGGAGAACTTCATGCAGTCGCGAGAACTGTTTGAGCGCGTGCTGCAGCAGCGCCTTTCCACTTTCGGCGAGATGCATGATGACACGCTTAACGTGTTTATTCGGCTGATATGGCTGGATTTGCAGGAGGGACGAAAGGAAAGCGGCATCGCTTTGACTCAACGAGCGGCCAACATTTTTGCCTCTTTGCACCCGGCCGGTGCATTCACCAGGGCTCTGAACATCAAGGCGCTTCTTCAACCGTACAAGGATCAGAATCGGCCAAAGGAAGCGGAGATAATTACTACTCGACTGCAGGAGACTCTTCGCACCGTGTTTGGTGCCAACCATCCTGAGATACATCAGCTCCTGGCGGATTGCTCGGCGCTCATGAAAGACGCCAACAGACAAATGGCGGCATGGCACCTGCAATCGCGAGCAGATATCATCCAGAAGAAGGAAGCAACCAACCCTTGGGCGGAGAGATTGAATGTGCCCACCAACATTGTTGATGGTATTCCGGTACTGGTCGATCAAAGCAATGTGGAGCTAGCCAGAGAGAGAGCTCGGCTGATGGCGATGGGCTATTCCAGAGGGGATGCCGCTCCTGAAAGGCTGCCATTGACGGCTGAGCAATTATGCCAGAATGGTCAGAAAGCTTTGATCAGCGGACTCTACGACTCAGCCCTCAGTTCATATCTCGCGGCCCTCGAGATTTCCCGCAAATTAAACGATCGGCCGATGATCTCCGATGCACTACGGCAAATATCGAGGATTCATTTAGAGATCGACATGCTGGAAGGCGCGGAAAAATTCGCGAGCGAAGCCGCGGAAATTGATCGAGCGTTTTATGGCAAGGATAGTCATTTCCTTAGTGAAGACGAGTTTTTGCTTTCGGATACTTTACGCAGACAGGGAAAATTCGCTCAGGCCAGAGAACGCCTGGAAGCTGCTACATTGATTCGAATCAAGCTTTATGGAGAAGCACATTCGGAGACCCTGTCTGGAATTCTTCGCTTGATCTGGATCGATCTCGAAGAAGACAATCAACAAAGTCTTCTCGAGGACATTCAATATAGCAATGACATTTATTTCCAATGTCATCTAAAGCAGACATTCGCGGAGCTTATAGACCTGAAGTCTCTCTTGCGACCGTATATCGAGAGGGAACGATTGCAAGAAGCGCAGTCAATTCTTCAAAGAATGCAATCGGCGGCTGCCAGCATATTTGGTGAGAATGAAGAGCAATTCCGGAATATCGAACGCGAATGTCTTACGCTTATCAACTTGATGGGCTCAGTGACGGGCGAGTCCAATCGCCAGGCGAAAATCCAATTTGCTCAGTCGAGACCTATTGCTGTGAGCTCAGCCCGGCGTACATCGCATGATGTCGTCCTTCCCCCGCGAGCAAATCCATCTCTTCCTCAGGACGCTGTGGTACCGCAGACAGAGGAGATCTATCAGAGCACATTCGCCGGGATTGGATCTGTTCCAGCACAGCGAGTTGATCTCATTCGAAAGGGATTGAACCTGTCCGGTGTGAGCAGTGATTCGAATTTGATTCTGTACGCGGCCTGGACATGTGCTCTGGGTACTGCTGGTTGTTCCGCTGTAATTTACTATTTAGCAGGTTATGCCTCGCATTCGATTGAAGCGTTTCTGCTCACTGTACCCTGCGTACTGGCTTTGCTGCTCTTTGCTCTCTGCATCAAGATCATGCTGCGGCAAAAACAACTCGAGAGACAAATGCCATACGCACTGGAAATTATTGTTTCACTTTTGCGCGCGGGAACTCCAATCTCCGAGGCGTTTGAAGAAGTTTCAAAATCAATTGCCATGCCGCTAAGAGCTGAGTTCCAGCGCCTTGTGGCGGCGTTGAAGCAAGGGAGGTCATTTTCTCAAGCGCTCGAAGAGATGGGTTCGTATGTGAATGATCCACGGATCGCTCTACTTAGTGACGCAATTCATGCAAGCCGATCAAGTGGTGGGGGTTTAGCCAAGCAAGTGGCCACGCTGGCATCAGAACTCCGAGAACAGGAGAAAGAGCGTGGTGTCCTCAGCAAGTCGCTGGCACCACTGACGATTTTGGTGGCAGTCATCGCGCCGGCAGCGATAAAATGTCTTATAACAATACCATTCAATCCTAGTGTGGGTGCTGTATTACTCGATGCTTCTTCTACGAAGCTGATTTTGCTGTTTGTTTATTGTTGTCCCTTTTTGGCGTGGTTCAGAGCAAGGAGAAGTGAGAAGAAGTCAAGGATCGCAAGCTCCTCAAATGAACCCGCGACATTGGGTACAGCTTTCAATAGATTCCTAAAGAGAGAGAAAATGAGATATGAACTGTCGAGGTTCTTAGATCTGGTCGTTATCCACGTGCAGTCAGGCGTCAGTCTTACACATGCAGTGCATAAGGTAATCAACGAAGGAAAGGGATCTTGCCCGAACCTGTCTCGAGAGCTGGGCGTCCGCCTCAAAGATGCAACTTCCTTCAAGCATTCACTTCCGCTGGCTTTGAAATCCCTCGGTCAGGAGTATGATTTCGATGAGCTACTCACGCTTGCTGCAACTATAGAGGCAACGATGCGGCTGGGCGGCAGTGTTGGGAAACAACTTCAGGAGCAAGCCTCCTCACTACGCGACCATCTGCAGAAGACCGGAAGAGCTAGAGCCGCTTCTGCATATTCCACAGGGATGCTGATTGGAATAATGCTCTTCATAGTTTTCCTGCTCATTTCGAAACTGCTCGCCCCAAACCATTAAGAAAGCTCGCGCCAGTGCTGTGTGGAAAAAAGTTCGCGCCGACCGGTATGTTGGAGAATGGCCGTGTGGCTGGGATTCACGTCCAACGTAGTGATGCTCAATTCTTTACCGGAGTTGCCCGCCACATCGAGCACATTCGTCCGGCTTTAGATCACCTAGGCGGCATTCTAGCGGGTATGTATTATGAAAAGGGAGAATGGAAGGAATTAGTATGACCGAAGATGAAACTGACTCACCTCTCACTCTGGCAGAGGCCATACGGCGCAAGATGGGCGCCAAGAATAATGCCGAGGGTTCGGCCGAAGCAGGAGAAACAGATCCTGAGAATCTCCAGTTCTATTCACGTTATCAGTTTTACCAGCCACTCGGGCAATGCGCGCGGTCAATCTTCTACTTGGCGCGCGACAAAATGACCGAGTCTCATGTGATTGTAAAACAGTACCTTTCAGGGGAAGAGTGGCAAAAAGAGCAATTTGAAGACGAAGTTCATCGTTTGGATACGCTCAAGAGAAAAGGATTGATCACTTTCTTTGATCGGCATGCAAGTGACGGCAAGCTTTTCCTGGTAGTTGATGTGTCTACGGCTTGCGAATGGCTGTGCGCCCACATCAGCAAAGAATCCATTGAGAAGGTGATCATCAACTATCCTCGTTGAGCAGCAACAAGAGCGATGTTATTTGCTACATATTTGCAATAAGTCCATGCTACGGTGGAAGAGGCGGACATTCAGGCGCATTGTGAGATACAGGCGTCATGGTGGCAGGCAGAGGTGGCGTTGAAAAAATACAATTGCACAAGCGACGCTATTGTTGGCGCGCTCAACTCTCTTTACGGAAAACTCGGTAAGGAAGCCTCGTGCTATGAGCTAGGCGGACTATATGGTGACGCCAGTCTCATTGGGCTTCGCACTGGCATGGCATTAATGGATGATGGAGTGGATTACTCCGAGGTTGAACCTCTGCACAGTATCAGGGTTTTCTCTAGTTCTAAGCAGGCTGAACACTGGCACTATATAACTTTAGGTTTCAGCGACTTATATTTCGCAGGGTCTGGTCCGGGCAATTGCGATTTTGAACTGACGATGCGTGTTGAGAAAGGAAAGGACGTCACGCCACCTTATTGGCCAATTCATCGATTGCAACAGCTTGCCAGGTATGTTGTCGAGACGGGCAACACCTTTTTGGAAAACGAACACATAGATTTTAACGGCAGTATTCTCCAACAGCCCGGAGTCTCGATTGAAGCTATCATCTGCGTCGTCGACCCAGAGTTAGGCGTAATACATAGTGATTGCGGTGACGTAAAGATGTTTCAGTTGGTTGGATTGACCCGCGAAGAGCTTGGCTCTTTGTCCAAATGGCAAGCCGCACCCTTTATTCAATTGCTTGCTCGTAAAAATCCATTGATGCTCACCAACCTACATCGAGCCTCAATCCTTGAAGATCCCGAAATCAACAACATTGTAAAAGCTGGAATCATTAACGACCATTCGAGCACGAATGCGTTCTATACGGATTATCTACGGCCTGCGCGCAGCAATAACGG